>NZ_JAFREH010000013.1:0-86485 GCF_017377625.1 Faecalibacterium sp. Marseille-Q3530
CCCGGCTGGGGCTTATCCACGAACTGCGGCTGATGCAGTGCTACCTGATGCCCGATGAAACTGCTCTGCGGGAACTGTCCGAACAGGTCATCGAAAAGCTGAAACTGCTGACCGATGCAGAGTTTGCGGAGGTTGAGTTTCCTATGGACTGATTTTTGCCGCCTGCGGGCGGCGTACATAGAATTTTTCATTAAAGAAAAACAGCCGTTTCCGCTTAAATAAAGAGAAACAGCTGCCTTTTTCAAAAATTTGTTGTCACATGGAAATCCAGCCAAGAGTATTGGCCACTGAACTGATCAGAATGATTGCTGCGAAGACAGGGCAAAGATAGCGAATCATAAAGTTGAAAATCTTTTTGCGGCGGAACGGTTTACCGTCCATTGTGATTTCTTCTTCGATTTTTTCTACGCCGATGACACGGGATACCAGCACGCAGGTGGAAATGGCGGCGATGGGCATCATAACAGAGTTTGTCAGAAAATCGAAGAAGTCCAGAAACTGCATCCCGAACACCGTCACACCGGCCAGCGGGCCGTAGCCAAGCGCGGACAGACTGCCTAAGACAACCATGATAATACCAATGCAGGCGGTAGCCATCTGTCGGTTCCAGCCGAGTTCATCCTCAAAGGTGGAAACGGCACTCTCTGTCAAGGCAATGGAACTTGTAACAGCGGCAAAGAGAACCAACAGGAAGAACAGTACGCCTACAACGTGGCCGAACCCCATACTCTCAAATACTTTGGGGATGGTGATGAACATCAAAGAAGGGCCTGCCTGCAGGGTGTTCGGGTCACCGCCAGAGAAGGAAAACACAGCAGGAATAATCATCAGACCTGCCATGATTGCAATGGCAGTATCAAAAATTTCGACATTTTCCGTGGATTCCTCAATGGAAACATCCTTTTTCATATAGGAGCCGAAGGTCACCAGAATGCCCATGGCAATGGACAGAGAGTAGAACATCTGCCCCATGGCGGTGACAACAGTCATCCATGAAAAGTTTGCAACGTTGGGAATCAGGAAATACTTGACACCGGCCAATGCGCCCGGACGGGTGACCGAGTAAATAGCTATGACCACAGATAACACCACCAGAACAGGCATCATCAGTTTGGACACACGTTCCACACCATTGCGAACACCGGCAAAAATGATGGCCAGCGTGAAAACCGTAAAGATGAGAAAACACACCTCGGCAGACTGGCCGCTGGAAATAAAAGCGGAAAAATAGCCATCCTGTGCTAACTCACTGCCGTGTCCACTGACATAGGTGGAAAGATAACGGATGACCCAGCCACCGATGACCGAATAGTACGGTACAATCAGAATGGGAATGATGGCATTGATCCATCCGCCAAACTTCAGCTTGCCGCTCTTGCCAAATGCTCCGAAAGCGCCGACCGGGCTCTTTTTGGTCATGCGGCCCAGCGCGGTTTCTGCCACGATCATGGTGTAACCAAAAGTAACGGCCAGCACAATGTACACCAGCAGAAAAATCCCGCCGCCATATTTTGCGGCCAGATACGGGAAACGCCAGATGTTGCCAAGGCCCACGGATGCGCCGGCAGCAGAAAGAACAAAGCCGATCTTACCGGAAAAGGCGCTACGCTTGGGTTGTTGTGAATCCATAGTAACACACTCCTATCCTTTTTTTCTATCCACAAACAGGATTAGTGTATCATAAATTTTACAGAGATACAATATTTCGTATCACAATACATTCCCCTGCGGGCAACTATAAAACGGTTGCCCGCTGTTTTTATGCTCAAAAACGGAAGGAGGCAACAATGTCAAGCAAAACCGAAGAATACCTTGCCCTTGCCCAGCGCACGGCCAACGGCTTGACCCGGTACTGGGAAAGCTGGACGGACTACTTGGCCACCGCATCCCGGCTGTACAAGTACCCCTTTGCAGACCAGCTCATGATCTACGCTCAGCGACCCGATGCCACAGCCTGCGCCGATTACGACGTCTGGAACAACCGCATGAACCGGTATGTCCGGCGCGGCTCCAAGGGTATCGCTCTGCTAGACGAATCTAGCGGATACCCGCGTCTGCACTATGTGTTTGATGTGTCGGACACCGGGGTGCGCCGCAATTCCCGTGATCCGGAGGTGTGGCAGCTCGGTCCCGATTTGATGCAGTCGGTTTCGGAGATGTTGAGCAAGACCTACGGCATCAGCGGGGAGCGTGTCAGCCAGCAGCTTGCGGATGTTGCCGGGAAACTGGTGGCAGATTACTGGGACAACAACGGCGGAGACATCCGCGTCATCGTTGACGGTTCGCTGCTGATGGATTATGATGAAGCCGGGATGGAGATGCAGTTCAAGTCCGCTGCCGCCATCAGCGTCACCTACACGTTGCTGGAACGCTGTGGATTCGAGCCTGCCGGGTGGTTCGACAAGGACGATTTTCAGGCGATCTACAACTTCTCCACCCCGGATGCCGTCTTTGCCCTCGGCGCAGCAGTCAGCGACATGAGCCGGGATGTCTTACGCCAAATTGAGCGCACCGTTAAAACAACCATTCGCCGCAGAAACAACGAAAGGAGCCAATATGAATATGAACAGCAGGAACGTGACCTACTCGACCGTCGGGGACTACCAGCTCCCGAACCTGACCCTGAACCAGCCCCGGAAGCCGCTGGGCAAGTACGGCAGGCTGCGCCGGACGTACCTGATGAACCATCGCCCGGTGTTGTACAACACGATGCTCCTGAACGGGAGCCTGTACCCGCACCTGACGGAGGTGGAGCAAACAGCAGAGAGCCGGATGCAGCAAACCATGGAGCAGTTGCTGAAGCAGGCCCCGGCCCCGGACAAGGAGCAGAATCAGATGGTATGGGTGCAGCACATGAACAGCCTGAAAGCGCAGGCCGAGGAACTGGTGCTGACGGAGCTGATCTACAGCTAAGTTTTCTGGATGCGAATATCCCCACAGAAGCCCAGCAAATCGAAAAAATCGACCAAGCGGAGAGCGAAAAAACGCCCTCCGCTTTTGTTTTGTCGCAGGCGGAAATCGAGAACGAACTGCGTAAGCACGGTTCAGGATTTGCAGGTGGTAAGCAGCGCATTATGGCACTGTACCAGAGCCAGCCTGATTGCAATCTCCGTGCCAAGGCACTGGCAAAGGAATACGGCATCGGTGGGCACTCCCACGATTTTTTGGACGGCAGCAGAGGCTTTGTCAACCATGACTGGAAAGGGCTGGAATTCGACCATTACCCCGACCACCAGAAAACCACCCTGAAATGGGCACAGGTGGAACAATATATCGACCTGATGATTCAGTCCGACCGCTACCTGACCGACAAGGAAAAGGAGTATTACACGCCACCCATCAGCGCAAAGCCGGATGGTGCCCTGACCCATGCAAAAAACCTGATCCGGGATTTCTGCTTGGAGGAATACGACTCCGAGCCGGACTTCTCCAATTTGTCCAAGATCGGCATCGCCTACACCAACGCCACAGACGAGGAGATTCCCATTCAAGTTAATGTGGATTTGGTGGGATACCGGGTGGAACGGTATCTGGGTGAGGTGCTGATAGACGAGCGGCAGTACGAAAGTCTGGAGGAACTGACTGAAACCGAGTTGGAGGCTCTGGATTTTTCGGAACTCGTCAGCGTCACGGATGATGAACTGGAGCACTACCACAGCAAGGCGGAAGAACGCCCGGCACGGCTGCCGCTGGATGCCGCCACCGAGTACAACGCCCTGAAGGAGCAGTACCCGGACGCTCTGGTAGGCTTTGAGCAGAACGGACAGTTTGAGTTTTACGGCGAGGATGCCCGGAAGGTCTGCGAGCTTGTAGGTGGAAAGTTGCTGGAAAAGGAAACGGAATTGGGCACAGTCCCGGTCACCGGTTTTCCACGCGACCAGTGGGCATACCGTGCCAAACAACTGTGGCAGTGCGGCGAGAACGTCTATCTTGCTGGGCTGAACGAGGACGGTACCCACCACCAGACCAAGTATCTGCGCCGGGAGGATTATCTGCCGCTGGGCACTACCATCCACATGGAGGGGCGCACTTTCCGGGTTGATACGGTAAATTTTGATAAAGATAGCGTGACCCTGCAGGATGTGGCACTGGCAGAAATGCGGATGCCGATTTTCCGGGAGGAACCGCTGGCGCTTGTCCGGGAGTTGTACGAACAGGAACAGGATATTCCGCAACTTTCCGATGAGGAATTGGACGAATTGCCCATCTCTACTGTGATAGACGGAAAGGTGCAGACCTTCCCGGATGCCGCCGCCTTGGATGAGGCCCTGAATGCTGAACCTGCGCCGGAGCCTGCCGGGAACTTCCACATCACGGATGATGATTTGGGTATCGGAGGTCCTAAGCAGAAATACGCCCGGAACATCGAAGCCATCCGCACCCTGTTTCGGTTGGAGGCGGAGCACCGTGGTGCCACCGCTGAGGAACAGCGGGTGCTTTCCCAGTATGTAGGCTGGGGTGGTCTGGCAGATGCTTTCGACCCCAACAGGGACGGTTGGGCAAAGGAGTACGCCGAACTGAAAGGGTTACTCTCCGAGGACGAATACGCCGCCGCCCGTTCCAGCACTCTGAACGCTCACTACACCAGCCCCACCGTGATCCGTGGCATCTACGATGCCGTGGAGCGCATGGGTTTCCAGTCTGGCAACATTTTGGAGCCGTCCATGGGTGTGGGCAACTTCTTTGGAATGCTGCCGGACAGCATGGCAGATAGCCGGCTGTACGGCGTAGAACTGGACAGCATCACCGGGCGCATTGCGAAAAAACTGTACCCGCAGGCAGACATTACCGTCGCTGGCTTTGAGACCACCGACCGCCGTGATTTCTACGATTTGGCGGTGGGCAATGTGCCTTTCGGTCAGTACAAGGTCAACGATAAGGCGTACAACAAGCTGGGATTTTCTATCCACAACTACTTTTTCGCCAAGGCCATCGACCAAGTGCGTCCGGGCGGCATCGTGGCATTCGTCACCAGCCGCTACACCATGGACAGCAAGGACAGCACCGCCCGCAAGCACATGGCAGAGCGTGCTGACCTGCTGGGAGCTATCCGTCTGCCCAACAATGCGTTTAAGGCAAATGCAGGCACGGATGTTGTCAGCGATATTATCTTTTTGCAGAAGCGTGACCGCCCTGCGGACATCGAACCTGCATGGGTGCAGTTGGGCAAGACCGAAGATGGCTTTGCCATCAACCAGTATTTCGTAGACCACCCGGAAATGGTGCTGGGAAATTTGGAACTGGAAAGCACCCAATACGGTCACGACCTGACCGTTGCGCCCATCGATGGCACTAGCCTTGCCGATCAGCTTGCCGAAGCGGTACAGCATATTGAGGGTCAGTACACCGAAGTCGAGGTAGAAACACCAGATATTGCGGATGCCGAAAACGAGAAGCATATTCTCCCGGCTGACCCGGATGTGAAAAACTTCTCCTACACGGTGGTGGACGGTGAGGTGTTCTACCGGGAAAACTCCGTGATGACGCAGGTGGAGCTGTCCGACACCGCCAAGGGGCGTGTCACCGGCATGGTGGAGCTGCGGCAGATCGTCAACGACCTGATTGACCAGCAGTTGAACGATTACCCGGACGAGGATATTAAAGCGACACAGGCAAAGCTGAACATTGTCTACGATGCCTTTACCGCAAAATACGGTCTGCTGAACGACCGCAAAAATGGGCGGCTGTTTGAGCAGGATTCCTCGTATTATCTGCTGTGTTCGCTGGAAAATCTGGACGAGCAGGGGCAGCTCAAGAGCAAGGCGGCGATGTTCACCAAGCGCACCATTCGCCCGGAGCGCACCGTCACCAGCGTGGATACCCCCAGTGAAGCACTGGCAGTGTCCATGGGGGAGCATGGCAAGGTTGATCTGCCTTATATGGCAGAACTGCTGGGCACACCCGGCGAGTACGGGCGCATCACCACCGAACTCTCCGGCGTGATCTTCAAAGATCCTGCCGCCGACCCCACCGACCCGGAAGCAGGCTGGCAGATGGCAGACGAGTACCTGTCCGGCGATGTCCGGGCAAAGCTGCGAATGGCGCAGTTCGCCGCCGAGACGAACCCGGAATTTGTGGTCAATGTGGATGCGCTGACCAAGGCGCAGCCCAGAGAACTGGAAGCCTCAGAAATTGATGTGCGGTTGGGCGCAACATGGCTTTCCCCGGACATCATCCAGAAGTTTATGACCGAGACCTTCCAGATCCCCTACTATCTGCGCCATGCAGTCAAAGTGAGGTATTCTCCTTATACCGCAGAGTGGCGTGTGGAGGGCAAGACCGCCACCGGGCGGGGCGATATTATTTCCTCTGAAACCTACGGCACATCCCGTGCCAACGCCTACAAGATTTTGGAGGAAACCCTGAATCTGAAAGATGTCCGCATCTATGACACCATCGAGGATGCCGAGGGCAAACCCAAGCGTGTACTGAACAAGCGGGAGACCATGCTGGCGCAGCAGAAACAGCAGGTCATCAAGGACGCTTTTGCCAACTGGGTCTGGCAAGACCCTCAGCGGCGCATTGCGCTGGTGAAGCAGTATAACGAGCTGTTCAACTCAACTCGCCCCCGTGAATACGATGGCTCCCACATCCATTTTGTCGGTATGAACCCGGAAATCACCCTCCGGGAGCACCAGCGCAACGCCATCGCTCATGTGCTTTATGGCGGTAATACGCTGCTTGCACACGAAGTTGGCGCGGGCAAAACCTACGAAATGGCGGCATCCGCTATGGAAGCAAAACGGCTGGGGCTGTGCCAGAAAAGCCTTTTTGTCGTGCCCAACCATCTGACGGAGCAGTGGGCAAGCGAGTTTCTGAACCTTTATCCCAATGCGAAACTGCTGGTGGCACGGCGCAAGGACTTTGAGACTGCCAACCGCAAAAAATTCTGTGCCCGCATCGCCACCGGGG
Organism: Faecalibacterium sp. Marseille-Q3530; assembly: GCF_017377625.1. Taxonomy (NCBI): domain Bacteria; kingdom Bacillati; phylum Bacillota; class Clostridia; order Eubacteriales; family Oscillospiraceae; genus Faecalibacterium; species Faecalibacterium sp. Marseille-Q3530. The sequence goes on from NZ_JAFREH010000013.1 coordinate 6,913, forward strand.
ACTACGATGCCGTCATCATCGGGCATTCGCAGTTTGAGCGCATCCCGCTGTCCTTTGAGCGGCAGGAACGTATCATTCAGGAGCAAATTTATGAAACGCTTGCCGCCATCAATGAGCTGAAAGTCCACGCAGGTGAGAATTTCTCCATCAAGCAGATGGAAAAGACCCGGAAAACGCTGGAAACCAAGCTGGAAAAACTGCGCTCCGATGAGCGTAAAGACGATGTAATTACCTTTGAACAACTGGGTGTTGACAGGCTTTTTGTGGACGAGAGCCATTTTTACAAGAACCTCTTTTTGACCACAAAAATGCGGAATGTCGCAGGATTATCCACGAGCGAAGCCCAGAAATCCAGCGATATGTTCGGCAAGTGCCGCTATCTGGATGAGATCACCGGCGGGCGGGGCGTGGTGTTCGCCACGGGCACGCCCGTGAGCAACTCCATGACCGAACTGTACACGGTCATGCGGTATTTGCAGTACAGCACCTTGCAGCAGAAAAAACTGACCCACTTTGACTGCTGGGCATCCACCTTTGGCGAGACCACCACCGCCATCGAACTTGCCCCGGAGGGCACCGGCTATCGTGCCCGCACCCGGTTTGCAAAGTTTTTCAATCTCCCGGAGTTGATGTCCATGTTCAAGGAGGTAGCCGACATCAAGACCTCTGACCAGCTCCACCTGCCTGTGCCGAACGCAAAATTTGAGACCGTGGTGGCAAAACCCTCGGAGATTCAAAAGGAAATGGTGCAGGAACTGAGCAAACGTGCTGCAGAAATCCACTCCGGCATCGTGGATGCGTCCGTGGACAATATGCTCTGCGTCACCAACGATGGGCGCAAGATTGGCTTGGACGTTCGCCTGATGAACCCCATGCTGCCGGACGACCCCAACAGCAAACTGAACGTATGCGTTCAGAACGTGCTGAAGATCTGGGAGAAAGGCAAAGACCAGAAGCTGACCCAACTTTTGTTCTGCGACCTCTCAACACCAAAGAACGATGGCAATTTCAACGTCTACGATGATATTCGCAAAAAGCTGATTGCCGCTGGTGTACCGGAAAATGAGATCGAGTTTATCCACAACGCCGATACCGAAGCAAAAAAAGCGGCATTATTCTCCAAAGTGCGCTCCGGCGATGTGCGAGTTTTGCTCGGAAGCACTGCAAAAATGGGAGCGGGCACCAACGTCCAGTCCCGACTTGTGGCGGTGCATCATCTGGATGTTGGCTGGAAGCCCAGCGACATGACCCAGCGCAATGGTCGCATCATCCGTCAGGGCAATATGAATAAGGAAGTCAAGGTGTTCAATTACGTCACGGAAGGGACATTTGACTCGTACTTGTTTCAGACCCTTGAGAATAAACAGCGATTCATCAGCCAAATCATGACTTCCAAATCTCCGGTGCGCTCCTGCGAGGACGTGGACGAGCAGGCACTTTCCTATGCGGAGATCAAGGCACTTTGTGCCGGAAATCCGCTCATCAAGGAGAAGATGGACTTGGACGTTCAGGTCGCCAAGCTGAAGGTGCTGAAAGCTGACCACCAGAGCCAGAAATTCCGTCTGCAAGACAAGCTGCTGACCAAATTCCCGGCTGACATTCGGGAAACGAACGCCTATATTGCTGGGGTGAAAGCGGACGCACAGCTTGCCGCCGCCCATCCGCAGGGCAAGGAGGAGTTTTGCGGCATGACCATCAGGGGCGTGACCTACGATGAGAAAAAGACCGCCGGTGAGCGTCTGGTGCTTGCCTGCTCCGAACTGCCCAATGCCGAGGAAAAAGTGATCGGCAGCTACCGGGGCTTTGAACTGTCTCTGCGGTTCGACACCTTTCGCAGCGAGTATCAGGCACTTTTGAAGGGCCAGCGGAAGTACACGGTGCCCTTAGGCACCGACCCGCTGGGCAACATTATCCGTCTGGATAATTCGCTGAACAACTTCCCGGAGCGCATTAACTCTGCTGAGAATGAACTCGCCACTCTGCATCAGCAGCAGGCGGCGGCGCAGATCGAGGTGGAAAAGCCCTTCCCGCAGGAAGAAGAACTGGCTGAAAAATCAGCACGGCTTGCGGAACTGAATGCTCAGTTGGACGTAGACGAAAAGAGCCATGACCCGGAGCAGGAGGAACAGCCAGACGAGGATGCCTCTCGCCGCCCCTCGGTACTGGCGGCTCTGGAAGAAAAATCCGACAAGCCGGAGCCGGTGAAGCCCTTCCGCAGTTATTACGACAAGGACGGTGATGCCCGGTGAGGGAAAAGCGGGATGAAATCATTATCCTGAGAACCACAAAAACCGAGAAGAACCGCATTTATGAGAAAATGCTGGGCATGGGCATCCGAAGCCTGAGTGCCTATATCCGTAAAATGGCACTGGATGGCTATTGCCTAAATCTTGACCTGCCGCAACTGCGGCGCATGGCATATCTTTTGCAGATGTGCAGCAACAACCTGAACCAATATGCCAAAGCCGCTAACGAAAATGGTCGGGTCTACGCCGCCGACATGGAGGACCTGCGGCAGCGGCTGGACGAGCTGATCGACATTGGTCGGCAGATTCTTTCCCGGCTGGCAGAACTCTAAAATTTTCCCCGCAGTTGGAGGGCTGCGGGGTACATACGGGTTGACATCCTTGCAGCGCAGGGGTTGACACCTTTATAATAGGAACGAAAGAAAGGCAGGTGCTGGATATGAGGTTCGTTTTTAAGATGATCGTTTTCCCGTTTTGGCTGATTACTGCTTTCCTTGCGCTGATGCTGAAATGGACGCTGAACCTGTCGGCGTTCGTGCTGGCTCTGCCCATGCTGTATATCTTCGGCTGCGGCCTTTATACACTGTACTGCCGGGAGTGGATGCAGTTTTTGATCTTACTGGTGGCAGAGTTTGGCTGCTTTGTGTTGATTTTCATGGGCACTTTGATTGCAGATACAGCAGAGCGTTTTAGTGGCTGGGTTGCCGGATTGTGAGGGGTGCTATGGAAAACCAAAAATTGGAGGCTTGTTATTCTGAGCACAGCAGCACGATTTTTTCTGAAATGCTGGGCGAGGACGAAAACTATCAACGGCTGAAAAACGCCAAAATAGCGGCAGAGAAAGCCTTGCAGAGCATCATCAGCCAAGAAGCGTGGAAGCAATACCTCGCCTTGGATGAGATCTGCAATGAGCTGGAATGCACCCGATATAAGGCGATGTATCTTGCAGGGGCAGCAGACTGCAAAAAACTAGAAGAATGATATCTGCTGAAATCCGTTTTCCTTGAAAGACATACGCACACCTTCTTCTTCGATGTGCTTATAGTATATCACATTTCCTACCATATTGGGTATCTTTCGTTTATTTATCGTAATTTTTTACCTTTGACCTTTTGCCCCCAACATCAGATTCTGAATATAATGTGCGCAAAAAGGCTTGGCTCCACAAAACGAAATTTATTATAACGTACAAAATTTAAGCGCTATTTTGGTGCATATGACGATTGACAAAACTGCATTAACAGTGGTAAAATACAAAAAATATGTAAGGTTTGTTACTCTTTGGAGGCTTTTCCTTGCACATACAAGCATGTTGTTGTATGTTTGTGTGTGTTAGGAGGAGTCTCCATTTTTTTTGAAGTGGAAAAATTATTTTGAAAAGCGAGTAGTAGGCAGGCACCACTTATTAGTTTAAATAAACTGTGAAGCTCATGGAGGAATTTTGAAGTATCAATGGGGCATAAATACAATGTAATTGCACCCCAACTGTACTCACTTTCAAGGCTTTAGAGTATTGGATGGTTTTGACAATATGTCCATCGCAGGCAGACAAAGTTTCTATTAAAAATCCTGCCTGAAACTGAGAAATTGCTGAATTGGAGGATTGTTTATGAGTAAATTCCCAGAACCATTTTTGTGGGGAGCAGCGGCTGCGGCCAATCAGATGGAAGGTGCCTATGATGCGGATGGCAAAGGTTTAAGCATTATGGACGTCATGACTGCGGGTAGCAAAACCGTCAAACGTCAGATGACAGAAAGTATCGAAGATGGTGTGTATTATCCGAATCATGTGGCGGTGGATTTCTACCATCATTACAAAGAGGATGTGGCCCTTTTTGCAGAGATGGGATTCAAGTGCTTCCGCACATCCATTGCCTGGAGCCGAATCTTCCCGGACGGAGATGAATTGTCACCTAATCCCGCGGGTTTGCAGTTTTATCACGATCTGTTCGACGAATGTCTGAAATATGGCATCCAGCCGGTGGTGACCCTGAGCCATTACGAGATGCCTCTCGGCCTCGTGAAAAAATACGGCGGCTGGCGAGATCGCCGTGTGGTGGATTTCTTCACTCGATATTGCGAAGCGGTATTTACTGCCTACAAAGACAAAGTAAAATACTGGATGACTTTCAACGAAATGAATGCCCTGGAATTTGATACCTGGCGTACTGCAGGAATTCAGATTCGTCCTGATGAAAACCGGATGCAGGTTACTTATCAGGCGGCCCATCATCAATTTGTTGCCAGCGCCAAAGCTGTACTACTGGGCCATAAAATCAATCCAAATTTCAAAATTGGCTGTATGACCCTCTTTGGCAGAGTATACCCCGAAACCTGTAACCCACTGGATGTCAAAGCTGCCGATGATATGATGGCGGGGATGCTGGCTTTCCCCGACGTACAGGTGCGGGGTGAGTACCCTCAGCGTCTGCTGAAACAGCTGGATCGCCAAGGTGTCATCCTGCAAATGGAGCAGGGAGATCTGGAGATTCTGAAAAAAGGCACGGTGGACTATATCGCATTCAGCTACTATAACTCATTAACTCAGACAGGCAGCAGAGAGCGCGCCGAAAAGGCAAAGGGCAATGTGGTCATAGGAATTGTAAACTCCTATCTGCCGTCTAATGAATGGGGATGGCAGATCGATCCAATGGGTCTGCGGTTAAGCATGCGTTACCTCTATGACCGATATCAGAAGCCCTTGTTTGTCGTAGAGAACGGTCTGGGTGCATCAGATGTGCTGGAGACAGATGGTTCTGTACATGACCCCTATCGGATCGATTATCTCCGTCGTCATATCGAATCGCTGAAAGCGGCCATTTGTGAGGATGGAATCCCGACCATTGGCTATACCATGTGGAGTTGTATCGACCAGGTTTCCTCCAGTACCGGCGAGATGAAGAAAAGATATGGTCTGATCTATGTGGACCGGGACGATCAGGGGAATGGCACGCTGGCACGGACCCCCAAGGACTCCTTCTACTGGTATCAGCATGTGATTGAGACCAACGGCGAGGAACTGTAAAGCAGCTGCCTCTATGGAAAGGAGTATTTCTATGCATATTGCTTTTGTTTCCCTCGGAGCTTTCGGCCATGTTAACCCCACCCTGGCCCTTGTGACCGAACTGGTGAAACAGGGGGTCCGGGTGACCTACTTCTCCACCGAACAGTTCAAGAATATTGTGGAGCCCACCGGGGCCAGGTTCGTAGCCGTGCCCTCCTGGATGGCACAGCAGGCCGGCCAGCAGGAAGGCGGCGCCGATGAGGACGTGGGCGCCACCGTCCCCTTCCTCTTTTTGAATGAGGCCGGCAGCTACATCGACCCCATCCTGGAGGTGCTGAAAGCCGACAAGCCCGACGCCATCGTCCACGACTTTGCCGGTATCGCCGGCACCATTGCCGCCGACGCCATCCATGTCCCCAACGTGATGCTGTACACCAGCTACCCCTCCAACGACAGCTACTCCATGGCCGCTGGCTTTGAGAGCGTCCCGGCGGAGCATCCCCTCCGCAAAGCCGTCGATGAAATCGCCAAGGGCTTTGTGAAGAAATACGGTTGCCGCAAAATGACGGTGAAGGAAATCTTCGACGGCCACGGAGATTTCAACCTGGTGATGATGCAAAAGCGGCTGGTGCCCCACAACGAGACCTTTGGAGACAACTTTGTGTTCACCGGGGTCCAGATCGGCAAGCGGACCGCCTTCGGCAGCTGGAAGGCCCCCGACAACGGCAAACCCCTGCTGTACTCTTCCCTGGGCACCGCCTTCAACAACTGGCCGGAGTATTACCCTATCCTGTTTGACGCAGTCCGGGACTTGGACATCAACGTCTTCGCAGCCCTGGGTTCCATCGACCCCGCCAGCCTGAAGGACATCCCCGCCAACGTGGAAGTAGGCCAGATGGTTCCCCAGCTGGACATCCTGTCCCAGGCATCGGTGTTCATCACCCACGCCGGCATGGGGGGCACCGGCGAGGCCATCTACTACGGCGTGCCCATGATCGCCATCCCCCAGATGGAGGAGCAGGCCATCACCGCCCGGCAGATCGAAAAGCTGGGGCTGGGCTGCGCCTTCCTGGACAAGAACGCCATCACGAGCGAGGGCCTGAAGGCCGCCATCGTGAAACTGCTGACCGAGCCCTCCTACAAGGCCACCGCTGCGGAATTCAGCGCAGATATGAAGAGCCTGGGCGGTGCCAAGGCTTCTGCTGAGGCTCTGCTGGGATTCCTGACCCGGAAGGGGGAGAAGTAATAGTGGAACTGTTTGGATTGACAGCCCAACAGCTGGTGCTTATGTTGATCTATCTGCTTTTGGGTTATGAGCTGTTCCGCTTCCACATCATTACTTCGGAAGGCAGTCGTGATCTGGCTGCATTGCTGGTGAAACTCGTCATCCCCGCCATCATCATCAATAGTTTCTGTGTTCCCTTTGCGGTGCAGAAACTGGCAGATCTGGCAGTCAGCTGGCTTTTGGCCGCGCTGCTGCTGGCGCTGGCCATCGGTATAGCCCATATTTTGTATCCCCACGCCCCGCTGGAGCATTTCAGCGCCGCCTTTTCCAACGCCGGATTTATGGGCATTCCGCTGGTCACAGCCGTGCTGGGGAGCGAAGCCGTATTGTATGCGGCACCCTTTGTGGCTTTGCTCAACGCCCTGCAATGGACCTATGGCATGGACGTAATCCGGGAAAAGAAAACCCCTCTTTCCCTTGGCCGGATTTTCTGGAATCCCCCTATGGTGGGCATTGGAGTAGGTCTGATCCTCTTTGTCACTGGATGGGGAGACGCAATGCCGGCTCTGCTGGGCAATGCCCTTCAGGGAATCTGTGCATTGAATACCCCTCTCGCCATGATGATTCTGGGGGTTTATCTGGCCAAAGAATCCCCAAGGACCCTGTTCACTGATAAAAAACTCTATCAGGTATGTGCCGTCCGTCTGCTTCTGGTCCCGGTGGTTTCCATTGCGGTCCTATGGGCCCTGCCTGTCCGGCGAGACATCGCCTTAGCTGTTTTGATATGTGCCGCCGCTCCAGTGGGGGCCAATGTAGCAGCCTACTCCCAACTGCTGAACAAGGACTATGTCTACGCCAGTAAGATTGTGGTGTTTTCAACGTTGTTCTCCTTGATCTGTTTGCCACTGATCGTTATAATTGGACAAATGGTTTTATAAAAGACAGGAGGTTCTACGATGGACTTTGATACATTTTATCAGGAAAATCTAAAGCGGGAAAAAGCTGACAAAATCACCCGCTATCATCATCTGAACCGCTATGTACGAAAAGGACAAATCGTGTTCGCCGGTTCCAGTTTGATGGAGCAGTTCCCCATTTATGAGTTTTTGCTGGACGATCAGCTTCCCTTCACCATCTACAACCGGGGTGTGGGCGGTTTTACAACTGCGGAAATGTTGCAGACTCTGGATGCCTGTATCTTCGAGCTGGAGCCCTCTCATCTGTTCCTGAACATCGGGACGAATGACCTGAATGGACCTGATTATGACCAAAACAGACTGATTTCCAACTACGAAAAAATCCTGCAAGCTGTCCGTCAGCACTTGCCTCAGACCAAGCTCTATCTGCTAGCCTATTACCCGGTAAACCCTAATGTCACAGATATTCCCTACCTGAAGGAAGTATTCCGTCACAGGACAAATACGCGAATTGCGGCAGCCAACGAAGCTGTCAAAAAGTTAGCACAGAAGTATGGTGCGGAATACCTGAATCTGAATGATGGACTGACAGATGCAGACGGTGATCTCAAAGCAGATTTTACAGTGGAAGGTATGCATATGTATGCAGACGGATATCGTTTCATATTGCGTAATCTGCTGCCAGTATTAAAACAAATTCATTTGTAACTATTTATAGATTACTTTTAGGCAATCCTGATCACGGTGTACTCATAATAGATAAATATTATCGGAGCATTCTGAACCTTGGATCTTGAGTTTCTAGGGTCACGGCAGTCTGTTCCGATAATATTTTGTCAATCATCTGTCTATCAAAGTTAATCTAAATGAGCCGCTTCCTTTCCTCGTTATAATGCACAATTCTGCGGAGTTTTCTTGGTGAAATTCACAGCTTGACATTTTCATATTAAAAATCTATAATATAGAAAAATAAAGCGGTTTGTTACTCTCCGGAGGCTTGTCCGCAAAGGCATGGGAAATGTAATTCGGTGCTTTTGTGTACGCCTGCGGTTTTATTTTTGTGGGCTCGGAGGGATATGTATGATCGTTGTAAAAAACATCAATAATAATGTCTCCCTCTGTCTGGACAGCCGCGGTAAGGAAGTAGTGGTGTTTGGAAAGGGCGTGGGTTTTGTAAAGCCGCCTGCTGAAATACCGCTCGCAAAAATAGAACGAACTTTTTACGACTTAAACAGTCAGTATCTATCTCTTCTAAATGATATTCCAGTCAAAGTAATTGATTTTACAGCCAGGCAGATAACAGCTATCCAGGATACCCTTCCCTATGAAACGAATTCCAACCTAATCCTAACTTTAGCCGACCACCTGGCTTTCGCTATGGAGCGAGCCCAGAAGGGCATTTACATCCCCATGCCCTCTATCTATGCGATGGAGACCGACTACCCATTAGAGATCAGTGTGGGTCGACGGATAGTAGCTAATTTGGAGCAGGAGTTCAAGACACGGCTTCCAAAGGGGGAGGTTCAAGGCGTGGCCATGCACTTCATCAATGCCCGAACCGGCCAGTCCAACCAAGCTGAGGCCAGCATTGAGGAGCGGTATGAGGACATCTTGGAGCGGACTACACAGATCATTGAGCACGAGCTGGGTATTACGGTCCAGCGAGATACCTTTAGCTACGCCCGCTTCGCCACCCATGTGCAGTATCTCCTAAAACGCATTTTTGACGATACGCACATCGACAGCGTCAATACCCAGATGTATGAGTCGATTCGGGACGAGTATGAAGCGGTATCAGGATGCGTGGACAGAATCGGAGAGTATCTGAAGAGCAACTGGGACGCGGAGTTAACGGAAGAGGAAAAACTCTACCTCATCATGCACATAAATCGGGTGCGCAGCAAAGAAATCGAATAGATTCAAAAGTGAATATGCTATAAAAAGGATTTGTTACCCTGCGAGGGGGCTTGACCTTTCAACACAGTGGGCGATATTTTTGCGCTGACTGTGCTGAAGGTCTTTTTTTTTGTATTTTAGGCGTTGGGCCCGACGCCATAAAATAAAACTAACACTGTTCAAAAAGGAGAGAGTACCATGGCAACTGACAACAAAAAAATCGCTCAGGACGTTCTGGCCGCTGTTGGCGGCAAGGATAACGTGACCTCGGCTACCCACTGCATGACCCGACTGCGTCTGACCCTTAAAGATATGGGCCTTCCCAATGAGGAGGAGGTCAAGAGCATCTCCGGCGTGCTTGGCGTGGTCCAGACCGGCGGGCAGTTCCAGATCGTAATTGGCCAGAATGTGCCCAAGGTTTACCGGGAGTTCTGCAGTCTGACGGGCCTGGCCGCCCAGGAAACGATCAACGAAAAACTGGATGCGCCCAAGGAAAAACTGACCCCGAAAAAAATCGCCTCCAACATCATGGGCTACTTAGCAAGCTGCGTAACCCCCCTGGTCCCTGTTATGATGGCAGCTGGTCTGTTTAAGGCTGTACAGGCCATATTGGGTCCTTCTATGTTCGGCATACTTACCGTAGAGAGCCATACCTATCTACTGCTGGATTTTGTTTTCAATGCTGGTTTCTATTTCATGCCGATTTTGGCAGGATTTAACGCTGCTAAAAAACTAAAAGTCACGCCTGCTCTTGGTGCTTATATGGGCTGCATTCTCTTGGCACCTGGCTTTATGCAGATGGTAACTGACAAAACGCCCTTCACTATCTTTGGCATCCCGGTTACCATGACAAATTACAGCCAGACGCTGTTGCCTGCTGTGGTGTCAGTGGCTTTCCTGGCTTTGGTTTATAAGCAGATCGAGAAGGTCATGCCCAGCTCTTTAAGCACCATCTTTACCCCGTTTCTCACGATGTTAATTACTACTCCCGTTGCTCTTTTGGTCTTAGCCCCCATTGGAACAATTGCGGGCAATTTGCTTGGCGGCGGCATTGTGGCGTTTGGCAACGCTACTGGTTTCCTGGGCGTGGCCGTCCTCGGTGCTATTTGGGAACTTCTGGTTATGACTGGTATGCACATGGTGGTCTCTATGCCGTTTTTTATCCTCTTCTTTGAACAAGGCTATCAAAGCGGCGCCATTTTAGGGGCTAACTGCGCTACCTGGGCTTGCTTCGGCGTGGCTTTGGGCGCGTTCCTGCGGATGAAGAAAAAAGAGGACAAGTCTATGAGCCTGGGCTTCTTCATTTCCGGTATCATTGGTGGTGTTACCGAGCCTACTTTGTATGGCCTGTGTCTCCAGTACAAGCGCTGCTTCATTCCCTTGATGCTCGGAGGTTTTTTGGGCGGCGCTTATATGGGCATCACTAATGTTTGCCAGTACGTACTGGGCAGTGGTACAAGCTTCCTGAGTGTCATTGGCTTTACCGGCGGAACTACTGCCAACCTGGTCAACGGTATCATTGCATGTGTTCTGTCTATGGTGGTAGCCACTGTGGCAACTTACTTTATCGGTTTCAGCAAAGAAGAGCTTAAGGGATAAAACTACGTTTTGCCCATCCCCGGTTCCGTCTGTGGGCTGGGGATGGGTTGCAGGCAAATCGCTTTCTACACGAGAAGCAGTTAAATATAAATAAGTGAAAGGGGATCAGATGAGTGATGGAAAAGCTCCAACTCATTGTTCGCGCTGATGACATTGGCTATTCTGAGGGCGTAAACTACGGCATCGAGAAGTCAGTGAAATCGGGTATTGTTCGTTCGGTGGGCCTTATGCCTAATATGGCTGCCGCCGCCCATGGTCTCAAACTGTTGGAGGGTACCGGAGTATGTATCGGCCAGCACACCAATCTGTGTATTGGAAAGCCCTGTGCCGATCCCAAGCTGATTCCCAGCCTGTTGGATGAGAATGGAAACCTGAAAAGCAGCAAAGCCTATCGGGAAGCTTGGGCAATTGGTAGCGAATTTACAGTCTTGGAGGAAATGGTCATAGAAATTGAGGCCCAATACCATCGTTTTAAGGAATTGGTAGGACATGACCCCAGCTACTTTGAGGCTCATGCTGTAATGAGCAAGAATCTTATCGCTGGGCTGAAAATTGTGGCCGAGAAGTATGGCCTTAAATACAACGCTATGAACTTTGATGGAACGGGTACCTTTAGCGGCAGGCCGCTCACCATTTGTCCAATGAACTCCATGAAACCAAACTATGATCCCTGGGAAACTCTTAAGAGCGGGGTGCGGAACGCCACACCAGGAAAACCAGCCGTATTCGTAGGACACCCTGGATATATTGATGACTTTCTCCTTTGTTCCAGTTCACTTACTCTTAACCGTGCCAAAGAGGTGACGATGCTCACCGATCCAGCCATGAAGAAATGGTTAGATGAGCAGGGCGTCGAGCTCATCACCTATGATGATATTTGAAGATAGACAAACAGCCTAAGGAGAATAAGCGTGTCCTGGGACGCAGTAGTTTGAGTACAACAGCACGATTTTTTCTGAGATGCTGGGTGAGGACGAAAACTATCAGCGGCTGAAAAAAGCCAAAATAGCGGCTGAAAAAGCCATGCGGAGCGTCATCAGCAAAGAAGCGTGGAAGCAATACCTTGCTTTGGATGAAATCTGCAACGAGCTGGAATGCGCCCGTTACAAGGCGATGTATCTGGCAGGTGCTGCTGATTACGAAAAATTATCCAAATGATCTTGATGCCGCCTTCGGGCGGCATTTTTGTTGCAAAGGGGGTGATGATGCTGGCAGCAACACGGTTGATTGCGCTGCACAAAAACAAAGGCAAGTCGGTTGCGGCCTGCCTGAAAAGCCGCACGGACTATGCAAAGAATCCTGACAAGACGAACAGGGGAGAGCTGGTCAGCAGCTACCAGTGTAGCCCTTTGACCGCAGACGAAGAATTTATGCTGTCCAAGCGGCAGTACGAACTTGCCACCGGACGCAGACAGAAAAGCGATGTGATCGCTTATCAGATACGGCAGTCCTTCCGACCCGGTGAGATCACCGCAGAGGAGGCTAATAAGGTGGGCTACGAACTGGCCATGCGCTTTACCAAGGGCAAGCACGCCTTTGTGGTGGCAACGCACACAGACCGGCAGCACATCCACAACCATGTGATCTTCAACTCAACAGCGTTGGATGGCACCAGAAAGTTTCGGGATTTTTTCTTTTCGGCGTTGGCAGTGCAGCGGTTGAGTGACCTGATTTGTTTAGAGCATCAGTTGTCCATCATTGAGAAGAAACCCTACCGGGAACGGCAGAAGCGTGTTCTCTATCCTCCCAAGGAGAGTAATCGTGACCGCTTGTGCGGAATCATCGACACCATCCTTGCAGAACAGCCGAAGGATTTTGAAGTCTTTCTGCAAAAACTGGAGCAGCAGGGCTATGAGGCGAAGCGTGGCAAGTACACGGCGGTGAAGGGAAAAGGGCAGAAGCGCTTTATCCGGTTCCGCACTCTGGGCACCGGCTATGGTGAGGACGAGATCAAAGCGGTGCTGGAGGGCAAGGCGAAACACCAACCGTACCAGAAGCAGCCGCCCAAAGAACAGCCCTTCCAGTTGCTGGTGGACATTCAGGGAAAAATGGCAGAGGGCAAAAGTGTCGGCTATAAAAAGTGGGCAACGAAGTTCAATCTGAAAGAGATGTCCAAAACTCTGCTGTTCTTACAAGAGCAGAAAATCAGCAGTGCCGAGGAGCTGCGGGAACGTGCAACGGCAGCAACAGAACGCTATCATGCTATGGGGGATTCCATCAAGGCAGCGGAAACAAGGCTGACAGAAATTGCTATCCTGAAAACCCACATTATCAACTATGCCAAGACCCGTGAAGTGTACGCCGCCTATCGGAAAGCCGGGTACAGCAAAAAGTTTTTGGAAGCCCACCGAGAGGAGATCACTCTGCACAAGGCGGCGAAAACTGCCTTTGACGAGGCCGGACTGCAAAAATTGCCTAAGGTCAAGGAGTTGGATGCGGAGTTTGCAGAGCTGCTGACCAAAAAGAAAGCAGCCTACCCGGACTACCGCAAGGCACGGAACGAGATGCAGAAACTGGTTCGGGCACAGAAAAATGTAGAACGATTTTTTGCGGAGGAAAAGGGCACCACCGAGAAAACTCAGACCCGATATGAATATTCTGTTTGTCGTCACGCACGATTATGAATTTCTGAACCGGGCGTGTAACTGCTATGTCCGGATAGATAAGATAAATTGATCGGGAAAATAAAAAAACAGCGACTTTGAACGGTCGAATTTGCTTTCAGACCTTCAATAGCAACAGCACCCCCACACAGATTGACATGCTACCCCCAGAGTATTCAGAGTTTTGTTTTTTACTCTGTCTACTCTGGGGGTAGCATATCACAGGACGGTGCCGGGGGCGAATTCTCCCGTTTTTTGGACTTCCTCAGCAGGCTTGCCGACATTCAGACCGGGAAGACCGTTGCTGCGGATGTTTCGTTTTGCAAAAGACGGTGCACCGACTGATTTATGGAAGTGCCAGCACATCGGTAAGGGAGGTGCGGATCAGTTCTATCAGCTCGTCGGTCACCGGGGGCAGGGTGCGTCCTACATGGTGTGCCAGCAGCAGATACAAAGGCTGGGGCGGGTCCAACGCAGCGCACCGGGGATGGTGGCGGCGCTCCATCAGGTTCAGGGGCAGCAGGGAATCGGCAATGCCAATATTTGCTAGCTGCCGCAGGATGGAGGTATCCGCCTCACAGGCAGCGGGGGGCAGCTGCCCGAACATCTGGGGCAGCAGGGCGTCTTGCAGGGTCCGGAGGGTGGAGCCTGCCGATGCCATTAGCTGGGGGCGGGGGTCCAGCCCCCCGGGGAACAGATCCCCGGGCTGCCATCCCTCCGGGCAGCGGCAGGGGGCAAAGCAGTAGACCATCTCCGTAAGGGTCAGTACCTGACAGTGCAGCAGGTCCTGCCGGGGCTGGGAGGAAAGAAAGATGCCCAGATCTGTGGAGGAGTTCATCAGGGATTCCAGGGTCTGCTCCCGGTTCTCCTCACGGATGGTCAGCTGGATATCCGGGTGCCGGGCGCAGAATGCAGGCAGGGCGTGGTCCCGCAGCGCCTTGGCAAACAGGGGGTCACAGCTGATATACAGTTTACCGCCGCGTCCCTGCCGGTAGGACTTGGTGTGGGCAAACATCTCGTTTTCGATGTGGAGGATGTTCCGGGCGTTGTTTACAAAGATGGTCCCGGCACTGGTGGGACGCAGCCGGTTGTGCTCCCGGGTGAACAGGGGAGTGCCCACCATCTCCTCCACGGCACGCAGGTGGCGGGAAAGGGCGGACTGCGCCAAAAAATGCCGCTCTGCCGCCCGGGAAAGACTCTGCTCCTCCACGATAGAAATCAAATACTCCATCACCCGGCTGTCAAGGTTCACCTCCTGCATGGTCTGCAGGGCGGTGCCCACTGCCTCCCGGGGCAGGCTGCCGGTGTCTGCCAGCTGAGAGGGTGAGAGCACTTCTTGCAGCAGCTGGTCCACCAGCGGGTCGTCGGTGGGCTTGTACCGGGGATCGCGGAGGCGTTCAGTGATCAGCAGACCTGCCAGATACCGCTCCGGCTCCGTAAGGGTGTGCCCCAGCGGGAAACGCAGGTGCAGGGTCTGGTGCACAGGAGGATTCAGCGGACGGTAGGCAAGTTCGCTGCAGGGAAATACGTGAGCGTTGCTTACCAGCCCCACTCCCACTGCCTGATGCATCATGGAGTCCAGCAGGATAACGTCGTTGGACTCAAAGGCGACTACGGGCTGGAACCCCGCCTGCTGGAAAAGCTGCTCTGCAATGAGCCGGATGCTGTGGCGGGGACCCTGCAATACAAAGGGAGTGTCCCGCAGGTCTGCCAGATGGATGGTCTCCTGCTTTGCCAGTGGGTGGGAGGCAGGCAGGGACACCAGCAGTTCTTCGTGGGCAATGGGGATGTCGGTGATCTCGCTGCTGGTGGCACCGGCGCCCAGTGCCAGGTCCACCAGTCCCCGGGCGATGGCTCCCGGCTGCTCGGCGGCATACAGCTCGGTGAGGCTCAGGGAGATGTCCGGGTACCGGCGGGAGAACTGGTTGTAGATCTTGCTGAAGATGATGGCACCCCGGTTGGGGGCGGTGGCAAGACGGATCGCCTTGCGGTTGCCGCCGGTGACCTCTTTCATGGTCAGCAGCATACGGTTCTGCTCGTCAAGGATCTTCTGGGTGCATTCCACCACATACCGTCCCACGGCGGTTGGGTACAGGCGGCGGTTGTACCGCAGGAACAAAACAAAGCCAAAGGTGCGCTCGCACTCTGCCAGAAACTTGCTCAGCGCCGAGGGGGAGACGTGGAGCGCCTGCGCCGCATGGCTCAGATTGCCATAATTTGCAATGGTGGAAAGGTAATAATACTGACGGGTGTTCATAGCAGTTCCCTTTTGTTACAAAATGGTAAAAAGTCGGATTTTAGCCAGAAATCTGCAAAGTGCTGGGGAATATGGAAAAGTTTTTCCATAATAAGTATAAAGGACCACAAAAGGAATTGCAAGCTGCTGTGAACAAATCGTTATGAAAAAACGGAATTCTTGTGTATCGTAAAGTGAAGCGGCAGGTTGTACAATAAAAGCACAGAGAGGGTAACACCTCAACCAACGCAGAATGATCACCGGAAAAGAAGGAGACTAACAATGAAGAAGATCACCAGAAGATCCATGCTCAAGGGCAGCGCCGTTGCTGCTGCAGCCCTTGCCCTGTCCGCCTGCGGCGGCTCCAGCTCCAGCTCCAGCTCCGCTTCCTCCGCCAGCGCTGCTGCATCCGCAGCCGCTGACGGCATCGGCTTCCCAAAGAATGAGACCATCACGCTGGCGGTTCCCGGCAAGGCAGGCGGCGGCTCTGACTTGGCCATCCGTTACTACAGCGAGGGTCTGAACCGTATCTACGGCCTGAAGACCACCGTCACCAACTACGACTCAAACACCGTCGGCCACCAGACCGTCGCCAACGCAAAGCCGGACGGCACCACCCTGACGCTGGCTACCTCTTCACTGAACATCCAGTACATCACCGGCAACGCTACCGTAAACCCCATGACCGACTTCACCTTGATCGCCTGCCTGCAGGACAACGGCTTCTCTACACTGGCTGTTCCTGCAAACGCACCTTACGATGACTTTCAGGGCTTCGTCGATTACGCAAAGTCTCATCCCAATGAGCTGAACGCCGGTATGCCGGCTGCAGGTGCAAACACCTTCCTGTTCGGCAAGCTGTGCAGTGTTCTGGGCATCGAGCTGAACAAGGTTGAATGTGCTTCCGAGTCTGACCGTCTGACCAATCTGGCCGGTGGATTCATCGACATCGGTGTCGTGGGTCTGGGCAACGCTCAGGAGTATTCCAAGGCCGGCAAGCTGAAGGTCATCGGCACCGTGGCGGGCGACGGCATCACCATCGACCAGTACCCCGCTGAGCTGCCTGAAAACTACAAGACTCTGCAGGAGCAGGGTTTCAAGGACTGCTACATGCTGGTCTACCACTACCTGATGGGACCTGCCGGCATGGACGAGACCATGGTCAAGCAGATGAACGCAGCCATGGAAGAGGTTGTCAACGACCCCACTGTCCATGATGGCATCGCAGGCATCGGCCACATCCCCGGCTGGCACGACCTTGAGGAGTCCGAGGAGCTGCATCAGAAAGAGTACGATGAACTCGTCAACATCGCAAAGAACCTCGGTATGTACGTTCAGGGCTAACCCAAAATTCTGCCATCGACTGCACTTTTTATCTGCACAGAAGTCTTTCTCTGAAAAGTGTAGATCCTCCTAAATAGACAGCCCGGAGCTTCTCCTCTCCGGGCTGTTTTTGAGAAAAGCGAGAGGTACTTCCATGAAAATGAGACACGATATGGTAACAGGCATCGTTGGCTTGCTTACCTGTATTTTCTTCTTCATCATGACCCAGCAGGTCCGCCAGCCGGCCAATCTGCTGGAGCCGGGTCCCCGGCTGCTGCCGTATGTGGCTATCTTCCTGATCGGCATCAGCTCCATTGCCCTCATCGTCAAGGGCTACAAGGAGCGCGAGATTGCCGAAAAGCCCTATTTCCCCAAGGGCGGCGTGATCAAGGTCACCAAGAGCTTTTTGATGCTGGTGATCTACGCCGTGGCTATGACCTATCTGGGATTTGTGATCACCACCCCGTTTGCAACCGCCGCCTTTATCTATGATTTGAAGGGCAACAGCGAAGTTAAGCCCGTGTCCACCGTCATCATCTCGGTGGTCGTCACGGCTGTGCTCTACGCAATGTTCGTCTTTGCGTTCCAGATCAAACTGCCCGCCGGCGTTCTGTTCGGCGGCTAAGGAGGGAAAATAAATGGCTGCATATCTTTCTGCTTTACTGGTCTGCATGAAGCCGCTGAACCTGCTGCTGATCTTTGCCATGGTCGCGCTGGGCATCGTCTTTGGTGCAATCCCCGGTTTGTCCGCTACTCTGGGCATCGCTCTGCTGCTGCCCATCACCTTTGGTCTTTCCACCGAGACTTCCTTTGTCATGCTGCTTGCCATCTGGATCGGCGGCGTGTCCGGTACCTTTATCTCGGCGGTGCTCATCGGCATCCCCGGTTCTTCCTCTGCCATTGCCACCTGCTTTGACGGCTATCCCATGACCCAAAAGGGACAGGCAAGCAAGGCGCTGGGCATCGGCATGACCGCTTCCTTCATCGGCACCGTGTGCTCTGTGGCGATCGCCACCGTGCTGTCCCCGGTGATCGCAGAGGCGGCTCTGCATCTGGGACCCTGGGAATATTTCTCCCTGTGCTTCTGCGCCATTACCCTTATTGCCTCCCTGTCCAAGGGCAACATCTTCAAGGGCATCATGTCCGCCGGCATCGGTCTGCTCATGGGCTGCATCGGCATGGACCCCATCAACGGCGCTACCCGCTTCACCTTTGGCAATGTGTACCTCACCTCCGGCATCAGCACCGTTGCACAGATGCTGGGTATGTTCGCCATGTGCCAGATCATCCGTGACAACGCCAAGGGCGAGGCAAAGATGCCCGATGTGGACGTCAAGAACATGAAGGGGCTTGGCATCGGCTTCAAGGACATCATCGAAAACATCAAGACCATTATCTTTGCATTCGCTTCCGGTCTGTGGATCGGCTTCTTGCCCGGCATGGGCTCCGGCATCTCCAACATGGTCGCCTATGGCTATGCCAAGGGCATCAGCAAGGATCCCGAAAGCTTTGGCAAGGGCAACCCCGCCGGCGTGTGGGCATCCGAGACTGCAAACAACGCTTCTCTGGGCGGCGCTCTGATCCCCATGATGGCTCTGGGCATCCCCGGTGACGGCATCACCGCTATGCTGATCGCAGGTTTGACCATCCACGGTCTGCAGGCTGGTCCTCTGTTCATGACCGAGCAGCCGGACCTTGCTATGCTGATCTTTGCCTGCGTCATGGTGTCCGCCATCGTCACCTACCTGATCCAGATCGTCACCAAGCGCTGGTTCCCCTACATCCTCAAGATCCCCTATCACTACCTGTATACCGTCATTCTGGTCATCAGCTTCATCGGTGGCTACGGCATCTCCAACACCATGTTCAACATCTACGTCATGCTGGCACTGTGCCTGCTGTCCCTGTTCATGAGCGTTGCCGGTCTGCCCACCAGCCCGCTGGTGCTGGCGTTCATCCTGTCCAGCAAGTTGGAGCGGTACTTCCGTCAGGGCATCAGCTACGCCCACGGCAGCTATGCCCCCTTCTTTACCCGTCCCATCTCTCTGATCCTGCTGATCGTCTCGGTACTCTGCGTGTTCTGGCCCTACATCTCCGATCACCTGAAGGCGAAGAGGGCGGCAAAGAACCCTGCCCCCACTGCCGCAAATGTGGACGTGAACGATGACTGATCCGGTACAGCTGCCTGCCCAGGAGCGGGTCTACGGTTCCCTTGCCTCCATGCTGCGCAAGTACGACCGCTACGCCCGGCAGGACGCTTTCCGGGGCAGCACTCCGGAGGAATTCCGGCAATGGCGGGAAGATACCCGAAGCCTTTTGCATTCCCTGTTGGGAACATGTAAAATGGAACGTGGTATACAAGATGCTCGCCGAATGGAGACCGTCTTCACAGAGGAGGGTATCCGCCGGGAGCACTGGAGAATCCAGGTGGAACCGGAGGTCTGGATGACCCTGTTCCTTTTGGCGCCTGCCGGCGCTGGAAAGGACACCCCGGTGATCCTCTGCCCTCCGGGGCACAACGGTGCCGGAAAGTACTCGGTCGCCGGTGTGCGGGACTACCCGCCCATTACCGAAAAGATCGACCACTACCATTACGATTACGGTCTGCAGCTGGCAAAACAGGGCTGCGTGACGGTGTGCCCGGACTGCCGGGGCTTTGGAGAGCGGCGGGAGGACCCGGAGGACACCCGGCGGCTGCCGGAAGGACTGAAGGGCGACTGCTACCGGCTGGCACACATGGGAGAGCCTCTGGGCATCCCGGTGTTGGGGATGCTGACCTGGGACCTGGCAAGGCTCATCGACTGGCTGGAAGAGGACAGGCGCTTCAACACAGACCGTCTGGGGGCCGTGGGGTTTTCCGGCGGCGGGATGCAGACGCTGTGGCTGGCGGCGCTGGACGACCGGGTAAAGTTTGCCGCCATCAGCGGCTATATGTACGGCTACCGGGACGCCCTGCTGACCCTGAACAACAACTGTTCCTGCAACTATGTGCCCCACCTGTGGGAGCATCTGGACATGGGCGATATCGCTAGCCTCATTGCACCCCGCCCGTTGTGGGTGCAGTCCTGCCGGGAGGACCGGCTCAACGGTCCCCGGGGCGTGGTAAACGCTCAGGAGCAGGTGGCGATCGCCGCCGAGGCGTACCGGCTGCTGGGTGCACCGGAAAACCTCCGGCACCAGATCTGCCCCGGCACTCACCAGTGGCACGAAGAAGACCTTGCAGAATATCTGACATTTCTTTTGGAGCATTCCATCAATAGCAAAGAGTAAGGGAGTTTTCCCCATGAACAAAAACGAGCTGCGCAATACCATCCTGTCCCAGATCCAGTTGCCCTGCATCGGCAAAAACCGGATGCAGGTGGAGCCGGTGCCGGGACAGATGCAGACCCGACAGCTGCAGCAGGCGATCGACGACCTCAGCCGGCAGGGAGGCGGAACGCTGGTCCTGCAGCCGGGCGTCTACCGCACCGGTGCGCTGCACCTGAAAAACGGCGTGGAGCTGCACCTTGCATCGGAGGATACTCTGGTGCAGTTTGTGCCCGATGACCCGGCAGAAAACTACCCGCTGGTGTTCTCTCACTGGGAGGCAAGTCCCTGCTACAATTTCAGCGCCCTGCTGTATGCCTGTGATGCACAGGACATTGCCGTTACCGGCAAGGGGGTGCTGGACGGCGGCGCCGATGCAGACCACTGGTGGAACTGGCATCATCAGGTGGAGACCTCCTGGTCTGAAAACAAGCCGGACCTGCAGCTTGCCGACCGCAGTGCCCTGCGCAGCATGAATCTGGGCGGGGTGCCGGTGGATCGGCGCATCTTTGGCGAAGGACACTACCTGCGCCCCAACTTCTTCCAGTCCATCCGCTGCCAGCGGGTGCTGCTGCAGGGGGTCACCCTCCGCAACAGCCCCATGTGGCAGCTGAACCCGGTGCTATGCAGCAGCGTGGTGGTGGACGGGGTGACCCTTTCCAGTCACGGTGCCAACAACGACGGCTGCGACCCGGAGAGCTGCAACGGCGTGTGGATCAAAAACTGCCGCTTTGACACCGGCGATGACTGTATCAGCCTGAAGTCCGGGCGGGACCGGGACGGCAGAGAGGCAAATGTGCCCTGCCGGAACATCCTGATCGAAAACAACGACTTTGCAGACGGTCACGGCGGCGTGGCACTGGGCAGCGAGATGAGCGGCGGCATCTACAATGTGCTTGCCAGCGGCAACCGATTCTCCAGCCCCAACCTGACCTATGCACTGCGGCTCAAGACCAACGCCCGGCGGGGCGGCGCTGTGGAGCGGGTCATGCTATGCGACAGTGTGATGGACCACGTCCACGGGGCGGCGGTCCACGGTACCATGCTCTACGAGGATGGGCGCAACGGCGACAGCCTGCCGGTGTTCCGGGACATCACCATGGAGAATATCACCGCCCACGGCGGAGATTACGGCGTCTTTCTGGAAGCATTCCCGGAGGTGCCTATTACCGGGCTGGTGATGCGGAACATCACCATTGACGGGGTGCGCCAGTGCCTGCGCAGCATGAACTGGAAGGATGCGGTGGTGGAAAACGTTACCATCAACGGTAAACGGTTCCCCCGTCCCGGCTATGTCCGGATCCTGGGGGTGCCCTGCATCGGAGGCACGGTCACTGCCAGCGCCGAGAGCTGCGGTGCACAGGAGCCGCTGACCTTCTGCTGGGAGGCGTCTGAGGATAACAAAAACTGGACCCGGTGCGGCGGGGGAGAGACCATCGCAGTGCCTGACGGGGCGGCATACCTCCGGGCCAGCGCCGCAAACCCTGCCGGAGACCGGGAGAGCAGCCGCAGCTACCGGGTGCTGCCGGCACCGGCGCAGGGAGCCGTTCCCCGGCTGTACTGCCGTGGGATGCTGGACGCCCCGGAACTGGAGCGGGGCAGCGAGCCGGTGACCCGGCTGGAAGTAGCGCAGATGCTGCTGCCCCTCGCCGATGATCAGCTGCCTGCCCCGGAGCTGACGGATACCGCCGAAGAAGCGGCACGCCGGGCAGCGGCAAACCGGTTCTTCCCGCTGGAAAAGGGCTGCTTTGCCCCCCGGCGCACCATCTCCCGACAGGAGATGGCAACGGTGGCAATGCAGGCGTGCGGGGTGAACTACCGCAACGCATCCAGTACCATGCCGGTGTGCACCGACGTGGACCGGGTGGCAAACAACTACGGGACCAATGCGGCGCGGGCGCTGTATTTTGGATTCATGCAGCTGGAGGCGGACGGACGCTTTGACCCGGAGCGTCCGGTGAGCCGGAAAGAGGCTGTGGAGATCCTGGACCGGGTGGCAGATTTTGCCGGACTGTAAAAGGAGATAAAACGCATGTGGCTGGAGTATTTTGAACAGTATCTGGACCGGGTCTTTCCCCGGTTCCTCAGCGAAAAGCCCTGGAATTATAAAGACGACCTTTGCATGGTGGGGGCGGAGGACCTGTACTGCGCCACCGGCAGCGAAAGTTGGCGGGAGCCGGTGCGCCGGAACTCTTCCTTCCTGATGGACGACGCCGGCAGGGTGGCAAACTGGGTGCCCGGAGAACACAACATCGACAAGGTGAGCTTTGGCAAGTCCATGAGGATCCTGCGGGATGTTACCGGGGAGGCACGGTGGGCAGAGGGCGTGGAGCGCGCCTACCGCATTCTGGCGGACTACCCCCGCACCGTCACCGGGAACTTCTGGCACAAGGACATCTATCCGGATCAGGTCTGGCTGGACGGCTTGTACATGGGGATGCCCTTCTACGCCGCCTGCCTGACAGAAAACGGCGAGGACCACTGGGACGACATTCTGGACCAGTTTACCTCTGCCCACAAACTGCTGTGGGATGAGCAGCTGGGTCTGTACCGTCACGCCAACGACTGCTCCCGGAAGATGGAGTGGGCGGACCCGGTCACCGGGCAGAGCCCGGTGGTGTGGCTCCGTGCCGAGGGCTGGTTCCTCATGGCACTGGCGGACACCTACGAGATCGCAAAGGACCGCACCCCCCGTGCCGGGGAGCTGTGCCCTCTGCTGAAAAACGCACTGGACCGTCTGCTGCCCTATCAGGTGGCAGACACCGGCATGTTCCTGCAGGTGGTGGATCGGGCAGACCTGACCGGCAACTACTCCGAGACCTCCGGCAGCGCTATGGTCGCCTACGCCCTGATGAAGGGTGCACGGCTGGGAATGCTGCCGCCGGAATACGGGGAAAAGGGTAGCCGGGTGCTGGACGGCATCCTGGACACCTACCTGAAAAAGGGCGAGCAGGGCTGGGAGCTTCACGGCATCTGCGCCAGCGCAGGTCTGGGACCGGGACCGGACAACCGCACCGACCGCACCGGCACCCCGGAGTATTACCTGAGTGAAAAGCAAATGGTGGACAACCAGCACGGTGCCGCCGCCTGCATGATGGCGGTCAGCGAGCAGCTGCGCCGTGCATAAGAGTATGAGGTGATTATTATGGCAGAACGTTTGACCATCCAGATCAAAGACAACGACAACGTGGTGGTTGCCGTCCACGACCTGCCCGCAGGCACAAAGACCGAGAGCGGCGTGGTCACCCGGGATCCCATCCCCCAGGCACACAAGATCGCACTGGTGGATATCCCCGCCGGCGGCGAGATCATCCGCTACGGCGTGGTGCTGGGCTATGCAAAGAACGACATCCCCGCCGGCAGCTGGATCAACGAGCATATGTTGGACCTGCCGGAAAGCCCGGCACTGACCGATATGCCCTGGGGCACCGACATCAAGACCCCGGACCAACTGCCCACCCCGCCCCGGACTACCTGGATGGGCTACCGCAACAAGGTGGGTCCTGCCGGCACCCGCAATCTGCTGGGTATCGTCACCACTGTGCAGTGCGCTGCAGGCGTGGTGAAGGTGGCAGTGGAGCGCATCAAAAAGGAGCTACTGCCCAAGTACCCCAATGTGGACGGCGTGGTTGCCATCACTCATCCCTATGGCTGCGGCGTTGCCATCAACGCTCCGCTGGCATACATCCCCATCCGTGCCATCACCAATGTGATCCGTCATCCTAACTTTGGCGGTGAGGTCATGGTGGTGGGTCTGGGCTGCGAGAAGCTCACCTACGACCGGGTGCTGCCTCCGGAGGACATCAACCCGGAGAACTGCCTGACTCTGCAGGACTGGAAGGGTCACGATGCCATGATGCAGGCGATCCTGGACATGGCGGAGAAGAAGCTCCAGAAGCTGAACCTGCGCCACCGGGAGGAGCTGCCCCTCAGTGAGCTGCTCATCGGTATGCAGTGCGGCGGCAGCGATGCATTTTCCGGCATCACCGCCAACCCCAGCGCAGGCTATGCAGCGGATATGCTGGTAAAGGGCGGTGCCACCGTAATGTTCAGCGAGGTCACCGAGGTCCGGGACGGGGTGCCCATGCTTGCCGCCCGCTGCGTCAGCGCCGAGGTCCGGGACAAGCTTGCCGCCGAGATGAAGTGGTACGATGATTACCTTGCCGAGGGCGGTGTGGACCGGGATGCCAACCCCACTCCGGGCAACAAGAAGGGCGGTCTGGCAAACATCGTGGAAAAGGCAATGGGCTCCATTGCCAAAAGCGGCACCAGCCCCATCGTGGAGGTGCTGAGCCCGGCGGAGAAGCCCTCCAAGCACGGTCTGATCTTTGCCGCCACCCCTGCCTCCGACATCGTGTGCGGACCTTCTCAGGTGGCTTCCGGCATCGGTCTACAGGTGTTCATGACCGGTCGTGGCACCCCCTACGGTCTGGATGTGGCACCGGTCATCAAGGTGTGCAGCCGCAACGAGATGAAGGAGCAGTGGTTCGACCTCATCGACATCTCTGCCGGTCACGTTGCCACCGGCGAAGCGACCATTGCCGATGTGGGTACCGAGATCTTCAACCTGATCCTGGACGTGGCAAGCGGCACCAAGGAGCCTTACAGCGATCAGTACGGCTTCCACAACGATATGTGCATCTTCAACCCTGCCCCCATTACCTGAGGTGCAGCGCAAGATAGAGTACGAATACGGAAATCATTCAAACAACCTTATGGAGGGAACGATTATGAAAATCGGTTTTATTGGTCTGGGTATCATGGGCAAGCCCATGGCAAAGAATCTGCTGAAGGCAGGCTACACCGACCTGCTGGTGAACAACCGCAGTCAGGCTCCGGTGCAGGAGCTGGAGGCCGCCGGTGCAAAGGGCGCCACCCAGCAGGAGATCGGAGAGCAGTGTGATGTGGTCATCACCATGCTGCCTAACTCTCCGCAGGTCAAGGAAGTGATGCTGGGCGCAAACGGCGTGGCTTCCCACATGAAGCCCGGTGCAGTCTTTATCGACTGCTCTTCCATCAACCCGGTTGCTTCAAAAGAAATCTATGCCGAGCTGCAGAAGAAGGGCGTGGAGATGCTGGATGCTCCCGTCTCTGGCGGCGAGCCCAAGGCGATCGACGGAACCCTGAGCTTTATGGTAGGCGGCAAGCAGGAGATCTTTGACACCTACAAGCCGGTGCTGGACGCCATGGGCGCTTCCACCGTCCGCTGCGGCGAGGTAGGCGCAGGCAACACCACCAAGCTGGCAAACCAGATCATCGTGGCATGCAACATTCAGGCTCTTGCCGAGGCTCTGACTCTGGCACAGAAGGCAGGCGTGGATCCCGAGCTGGTGTTCCAGGCGATCAAGGGCGGTCTTGCCGGCTCTACCGTCATGAACGCAAAGGCTCCCATGATGATCGCAGGCAACGACAAGCCCGGCTTCAAGATCGACCTGCACATCAAGGACCTGAACAACGTTCTGGACTGCGCACACGCTGTGGGCGCTCCCGTGCCCATGACTGCCGAGGTGCAGGAGATCATGCAGTGGCTCCACAACCACGAGGGCGGTCAGAAGGACCACAGCGCCATTGCCCAGTACTACGAGTACCTGACCGGCATCCAGATCGGTCGCTGAGGATAAAGGAGCACAGATGATGAACACGGAATTTATGAAGGGCGTTGTGGTACCCATCCTCACGGTCATTGACGGTGAGGAGAAGATCGACGAAGCGGGAATGCGGGATCAGGTGGAGTATGTCATCCAGGGCGGCGTCTCCGGCATCCTTGCCTTTGGCTCCAACGGCGAATTCTACATGGTGGAAGAGGACGAGATGGAGCGTGGTCTGAAGATCATGGTCGATCAGTCCGCAGGTCGTGTGCCGGTGTACTTTGGCATCGGCGCCATCAGCACCAAAAAGTGCTGCCGTCTGGCACAGATGGCGGTCAAGAACGGCGCAGCTGCCGTCAGCGTGCTGCAGCCCATGTTCCTGAAGCCCACCTACGCCGAGCTGTATAATCACTTTAAGACCATTGCAGAAAGTGTTCCCGAAACGCCGGTTTTGTTGTATAATAATCCCGGGCGGGTGGGCTACACCCTCAGCGCACAGCTGGTGGAAGAGCTGGCACACACCGTGCCCAACATCGTGGGCATGAAGGATACCAGCGGCGACATCACCCAGACTTCCGAGTTCATCCGCCGCACCCAGGACGTGGAGTTCAAGGTCTTTGGCGGCAAGGATACCCTGCTGTACGCCAGCCTGTGCCACGGTGCCGTGGGCGGCGTGTGCACCGCAGCAAACTTTATGCCGGAGCTCATCACCGATGTGTACAATAAGTACGCCGCCGGTGATCTGGCAGGCAGTCTGGAGGCACAGTTCAAGCTGAACCCGGTGCGCCTGTCCATGGACGCTGCCAGCTTCCCCGTTGCCGCCAAGGATATGGCAAATCTCCGGGGACGCAAGGTAGGCGTGCCCTACCTGCCCACCCTGCCCACCCCGGAAGGGGCGGCAAAGCAGGGCTTTGTAAAGACTATGACCGAAGCCGGTCTGCTGTAAACCTGTGTAAAAGGAGGCTGCCCCATGAATCAGGCACTGCGTAAGGACGCCCAACAGATCCTTGCATCCAGCCTGCAGGCGGTGCTGCCGGACGAAGCGGTCCAGCGTGCCCTGCGGGACTTTGAACCCCACGGAGGTCGTGTTCTGCTGGTGGCTGCCGGTAAGGCAGCGTGGCAGATGGCGGCGGCTGCGGTGCGGACGCTGGGCAGGGTGGACGGCGGCGTGGTGGTGACCAAATACCACCACGTGAAGGGGGACATCCACGGGGTGGTCTGCTGCGAAGGCGGACACCCGGTGCCGGACGAAGGCAGCTTTGCCGCCACCCAGAAAGCACTGGAGCTGGTGCAGGACCTGACCGCTGCAGACGATGTGCTGTTCCTGCTGTCCGGCGGCGGCAGCGCCCTGTTTGAAAAGCCTCTGGTCCCCGGGGCAGAGCTGCAGGACATCACCGGGCAGCTGTTGGGGTGCGGGGCGGACATCGTGGAGATGAACACCATCCGCAAGCGTCTGTCTGCCGTCAAGGGCGGGCGGTTTGCCCGGCTGTGCGCTCCGGCACAGGTCTACAGCATCGTGCTCAGCGATATTCTGGGAGACCCGCTGGATATGATCGCCAGCGGTCCCGCCTGCCCGGACAGCAGCACCTGTGCCGATGCCCTGGCGATCGCAGAAAAATATCAGCTGAAGCTTTCCCCGGAGGCACGGGCACTGCTGGAGCAGGAGACCCCCAAGACGCTGGACAACGTCACCACCCGCATCACCGGCAGCGTCCGGGAGCTGTGCGCTGCCGCTGCAAAGGAGTGCAGCGCTCTGGGCTATGAGCCGGTCATGCTCACGGACCAGCTCTGCTGCGAGGCACGGGAGGCAGGCAGCTTTCTGGCAAGCATCCTGAAAAGCCATGCAGGGCAGGGCAGGAAACTTGCCTTTCTTGCAGGCGGTGAAACGGTGGTCCACCTGACCGGTAAGGGTCTGGGCGGACGGAATCAGGAGCTGGCTCTTGCCGCTGCCCCCGGCATTGCCGGGCTGGATGCAGCGGTGTTCTCCGTAGGCAGCGATGGCACCGATGGTCCCACCGATGCAGCCGGCGGCTATGTGGACGGAGAGTCCGCCGCCGCTCTTGCTGCAAAGGGGCTGGATGTGTTCGAGGTGCTGCAGAGCAACGATGCCTACCATGCACTGAAAGCAGTGGATGGTCTGCTGGTGACCGGACCTACCGGAACCAACGTGAACGATGTGGCAGTGGCACTGCTGCACGGCTGACAGGAAAAAGGAGGTACATCCCATGATCCAATTTGGTCTGCGTCTTCACGATGCGGAGAAGCTACCCATGGAGCAGCTGCTTCCGCTGGTAAAGGAAAAGGGGTTTACCTGCGCACACCTTGCCCTCAGCAAGGCAATGAAGGAGTATCCCTGCGGTCCCAGCGCCCTGACCCCGGGCTACGCACTGTATCTGCGCCATCTGTTTGAGAAAAACGGCATTGACGTGGCGGTGCTGGGCAACTATCTGAACCTTGCACATCCGAACCCTGATGCGGTAAAGGATATGCAGGAAAAGTACTACGCCCATATCCGGTTTGCTAGCCTGCTGGGTTGCGGTATGGTGGGCACCGAGACCGGTGCGCCTAATCCGGAGTACAAGTTCTGCCCCGAGTGCCGCAGTGACAAGGCTCTGATTACTTTTATCAAAAATCTGAAGCCGGTGGTACGCTGCGCCGAGCAATACGGAGTGACAGTAGCGATCGAGCCGGTGGCACGGCACATCGTTTACGATGCAAAGCGTGCCCGGCTGGTGCTGGATGAGATCGGCAGCCACAACCTGCAGATCCTTCTGGACCCCGTCAACATGCTGAGCATGGACAACGTGGACCGCCGGGAAGAGGTCTTTGCCGAGGCGATTGAGCTGCTGGGCAAGGACGTGGCAATGATCCACTTTAAGGATTTTCTCCGTCATGACGCCGACGGTCAGCTGAAGGCGTGCGGCGCAGGGCAGGGCGAGATGGAGGATTACTCCACCATCCTGCGTTTCGCAAAGCAGGAAAAGCCCTTCGTCTTTGCTACGCTGGAAAATACCACCCCGGAAAATGCCGTGGCGTGCCGTGAGTTCCTGCAGAAACAGTACGACAACTGCTGAAGGAGGATATGACCGGAGGGGGCTGTTGCACAAGCTCCAACAAAAAGACCAGAGTTATTTAGCCGAAAGGCTTTACAACTCTGGTCTTTTGCTTTGGGTAGCTTGAGCGAGCGACAACCACCAGCTCCGCTGGTGGAGCAAAAATGCTTTAGCTACAAGATTCGAGCAAAGCGAGATGACAAGAAAATCATCGTCTTAGAAGATGTACTTTATGACACTGAACGAGATGCAGGAACTGGTTCGGGCACAGAAAAATATAGAACGTTTTTTTGCAGAGGAAAAGGACACCACCGAGAAAAAACAGATCCGTTAAACAAATGACGCCGAGGATTCTTCCCGTTTTGGGAGGCATCCTCGGCGGATTTTTTAGTTTATGTAGCAGTTTTGTGGAGCAATGCGCCTGTTACCCGTATATTTTCCCTACGATCCTTCCTCGTGCTGCAGCAGGCAGGAG
This sequence comes from Faecalibacterium sp. Marseille-Q3530, assembly GCF_017377625.1. Taxonomy (NCBI): domain Bacteria; kingdom Bacillati; phylum Bacillota; class Clostridia; order Eubacteriales; family Oscillospiraceae; genus Faecalibacterium; species Faecalibacterium sp. Marseille-Q3530. Next base: position 36,384 of record NZ_JAFREH010000013.1, read on the forward strand.
CTTACACAAAAGGCTCAGGAATTTATACTGTGCACCAGCAACATAAACGACTGCCGGGTTCTTTTTCTCCACAATACCGGCGATGTACCGCCCAATGCGTGCTGGGTCCATGCCGTTTTGCTCGTCATGCTCCATCTGACTGACACTCCGGGAGATACGCCCGCCGTATTCATCATCGCCGAGAATGCTTTTCTGGCGTGCCTTTGTGAATCCGGTGCAGATATCGCCCAGTTCTACGACGGTAACGTGGATGCCGTAGGGTTTGACTTCATTTGCCAGTGCATAAGAGTAAGAAGAAACGGCGGCTTTGCTTGCAGAGTAGAAGGTCTGAAACGGAATGTGTGCTACGGCAGCAACAGAGCTGATGTTCACAATATGCCCCTTCCCCTGATGGCGCAGGAAGGGGAGAACTGCTTTATTTACAGTGACTGTCCCGAAAAAGTTTACATCAAACTGCGCTTTGGCTTGTTCCATGGACGTAAACTCCACCGCACCGGAAATGCCAAAGCCTGCACAGTTGATCACTGCATCAATTTTGGTCTCTTTTTGGATGACCTGCTGCACAGCGGCGTTGACCGCATCTTCATCGGTCACATCGACAGACAGATGGGTGACACCCTCCATAGGGATATTCCTGCGGCTGAACTCATAGACGATGCAGCCATTCTCTTTCAGAGCGGATGCCGTGCACCGTCCGATGCCGGAGCTTCCTCCGGTAACAATGACGACCTTGTTGTTTTCTCCTGCCATGACTTTCCTCCTGAAAATGTTGAGCTGATTCGAGTATACCGCATCGCAAGACGACTGTCTATATTGATTCTCGCTGGGAAAGTCTTTTGTCGGTATAGACGGAACAGGTCGTTATGGAAGAAGAAAAGGCAGAAAAATGAAAACAGGATCCAGCTGGCGTAGTGTGATCTACGCTGGCTCCTTTGTTGTAGCGAACCACCGAGGAAATCTCTCGTTTGGGAAGGTATCCTCGACGGCTTTTTTAGTTTATGTAGCAGCGATCCTGCTTTACAAGCCAATCTTCACACAACCGCTGGGCTTCTTCCTTTGTGCAGCAGGTGCAGTTGAAAAGTCTGCCACGGAAAGAGCAGTAAGTGTAGTGTACTCTCGAGACTCCATTGACATCTCGAAAATTAACGCAGCGTTCCTCACCGGGCAGCAGATAGATCGTATCCACGTTCAGCAGCTCCTTTTACCTTCGTTCATGTGCCAAGAGGCACAACGTTTGCTATTGTACCATGTACCGTCCCCAAAGACCATTGCTTTTTTGACCAAAGATACGCACAAAAATTTTTCGTTTCAAAAGTGTCCAACTGGCGTTGAACAAACGCTATTAGATTGTGTATAACAAAAATTGCGACAGGTATGCTATTGGTGTGTAACAAACACAATTAGAATGTGAGGTCGCTATGAATACGCTTTTGGGTCAACGAATACGAGAACAGCGCAAGGAAAAAGGCTGGACGATCGAGCAGTTTGCAGAACGGGTCGATTTGTCAGCAAATTATGTTGGAGATTTAGAGCGCGGAGTAAAAATTCCCAAACTGGAAACCTTTATCCGAATCGTAGAGGTGTTGGACGTATCCGCAGACGTGCTGATCCGGGATTCCGTTCCATCCGCATCCCATGTGGCAGATGACGAACTGAGCAAAAAGTTGAGCCAGCTCACGCCGGGGCAAAAGAAAGCTGCCATTGACATCCTGAATGCTTACACCGACAATATCCCCTATATCACAAAATAACACCTATGTCAAGGAGCGCAGCAAACGTGCTGACGCTCTTTCTTTTTGCCCTCAAATAGTCTATAATCAACGCTATAAGCGTTAATATAACGCTAATAGTGAGTATTTGAGGTGAACGACATGACAATCCTACCCAGTATCGAAGAAGCAATGGAAGATGCCCGGAATGGAAAGCTGAGTCCGTATTGGCAGAATGATCTAAAACGCGAATGCCTGCACAAGGAGTTATCGGATGAAGAACGGCAGGCGCTTTCGGAACTGAATCGCATTTTGTCCGAGACTCCGCAATGGAGCGGCGAAGAAGAACTGTGTATCGAAATGGAGAACATCGGTGGCAGGGTTCGCTTCTGTCACTTTTGGAATGAGCACTACTCCATGGTGCAGTTGACGGAAGACCGTAACGGAAAATACTCCGCAGCCTACGTTCTGGATGCAGAAACCACCCCGGATGTGCGTAAGGTGGCGGCATTGCAGGCACAGAAAGAACTTGCGGACTGTATGCAGGTGTGGGGCGTTTCGTTTCTGGATGCGCCTGTTCCTGAACAGATGAAGTACGATTCTCTTGCAGAAGCCGCTTCTCACCTCATGCAAGTTTTGAACGACCCAGAGCACATCACCGGGTAAAAAGCGTCCCGAAGGGATGCGCAGCCTGCATTGGGAAATGCAGATCAAAGGGGCTTGGGGTGTTCCCCAACAAGCGTTTTGCAACGCAAAATAAGCAGTTGTATATACGTCTGCACTGCTTGCTGGTACAATGTCATCGATGAAACAAAAATAGTTTCATCAAAGACGGTTATATGGTTGTGCCGATTTCCAAAACATAGTAATATTGAAGTACTAACTGGGGCTGAAAGTGGCAAAACTGCTTGCTTGGTTTCCATTCAGGAATTACTAACAGCGTAGACCGTCCGTTCGCTTCGTATACCGTCAGCGTCACAAATTGACACCAATTTATCATTCTTCACGAAGTATGTGCTAAAATCTCTTGACAGCACCTCACAAAATATGTTATCTTTTGTAAACATCCTTGAAAAGATATGACATTTTCTGGGGACCGAACACAAACCGATTTTTCTCTGGAGGAAAGACCCATGAAACAGGAGATCATCCGCAAACTGAGCGCTGCCGTGGCCATGAGCCTCGTTGTTGGCGTCTCTCTGGCCGCCTGCGGCGGCGGCAGCAGCTCCACCGCCGCTGGTGTGACTAAGACCGGCTCTGCCGAAGGCTTTGGCGGTGCTGTCACCGCCACCCTGACCGTGGATGCCAACGGCACCGTTACCGACTGCGAGCTGGAAGGCGCACAGGAGACCGAGAGCATCGGCGGCGCTGCACTGGAAGAGCTGTCCAAGCAGGTCGTGGCCGCCAACGGCCCCGCCATCGACGGCGTTGCCGGTGCCACGGTGACCACCAAGGCCGTCCGGAAGGCCGTTGCCGCCGCACTGGGTGTGGAGCTGGCCGAAGAGGCCCCCGCCGACTCTGCTGCCGCAGCCCCCGCTGAGCCCGCCGCCATCGTCCCGGTGGAAGGCGGCATCCAGATCGGTCAGGCCTATGCTGCCGCCCACGGCACCAAGTGCTTCACCGAAGCGGTGGCTGTGGTGAAGGATGACGTCATCCTCGCCGCCTACCTCGACGATTTCCAGTTCACCAGCGCCGATGCAGGCGTGACCGCCGTGCCCAACTCCGACTCCGACTTTGCCGCAGGCTACGCCGAGGGCAAGGTGCTGATGTCCAAGCGGGCCAACGCTGATTATTACAGCAAGATGATGGCCGAAAAGGGTGGCTCCACGGTCGCTCTGGATGCAAACTTCGACGCCATCCAGAACTTTGCTGTCGGCAAGACCATCTCCGAGCTGGAAGATGTAGCCGCCAAGGGTGCCGAGGCTGTGGACGCCGTCTCCGGCGCAACGCTGGTGGATACCGCCGGTTATCTCTCCGCCATCGTGGATGCCGCCAAAAACGCCCAGACCACGCAGGCCGTGGAGTTCAACGGCAGCTCCGAGGACCTGAAGCTGAATGTGGTCTATGGGGCCGCACACGGCACCAAGTGCTTCACCTCCGGCGCTGTCGCCACCGCCGGGGACACCATCGTGCTGAGCTACATTGACGAGTTCCAGTTTGCCGGTTCGGACGCCGGGGTCGTCGGTGTGCCCAACTCCGATTCTGACTTCGGCGCAGGCTACGCCGAGGGCAAGGTGCTGATGTCCAAGCGGGTCAACGCCGATTACTACAGCAAGATGATGGCCGAAAAGGCTGGTTCCACCGTTTCGCTGGATGCCAACTACGACGCCATCCAGAACCACGTGAACGGCATGAGCATTGCCGACGCCGAGGCTCTGAGCAAAGATGAAAAGGCTGTGGACGCCGTTTCCGGTGCCACGCTGGTGGATACTGCCGGCTACGTTGGTGTGCTGGTGGATGCCGCAAAGTAAGGCAAGAAAAATAACGTTCCTCTGAACACAGCAGCGCCCGCCGGGAGATCTCCCGGCGGGCGCTGTTTATTGTATGCTATTGGATCCAGAACGGTCCGCCTAAACCGAGGGCCGCGCTGCGCGCTTCTGGCGTTCCTTTTCCCTGTACATCCGGTCGTCGGCTTCGCGGAGGAAGGCGGGCAGGTCTTCGACCGACGACTGCCAGAACGAGCCGATGGCTGCATCCACCTGATGGCAGACCAGTGCCGCCCGCAGAGCTTGCACCTGCTGTTCAAATTTTTCCTGCGTGACCGGGCAGCAGATGACCACGAACTCGTCCCCGCCAATGCGGCAGGCTTCACCGGGGAACACATCGTTCAGCGCATCAGCTGCACGGCAGATCAGGGCGTCGCCCGCCGCATGGCCGAAGCAGTCGTTGCAGCGCTTCAAGCCGTTGAGATCCATATCACACCTCCATTTTTACACACTCGGCATAGGTCAGCGGGAACGAAGCTTTCAGGACAGCGCTTTTCCGCACCGTCCAGCCGTTTTGCCGCAGGAAACGCAGGTATTCCTCGCTCGTCCATCTGCTGTGGAGAGGGAAGCCTGCCAGCTTCATGAAAAATGCCTTGACCTTGCCGGAAAACGAGTTTCCCGCGTGGGTGAAGGTCGGCGCGATGAGCACGCCGTCCTCTTTCAGCACCCGCTTGATTTCTTGTAGGGCTTTTTCCGGCTGCGGCACGATGTGCAGCGCATTGGACACGATCACCACATCAAAGGACTTATCCGCATAGGGAAGGCGGAACATATCCTGCACGGAAAAGTGCAGCTTGGCAGAGTGGTTATCACGCTTGGCCTCTGCAATCATCTCCGCGGAGGCATCCGTCGCCTCGATGTGCGCTGCCGCGTTCACAATGTGCTTTGCAATCAGTCCCGTGCCGGTCGCCAGCTCCAGCACCGTTTTGGCTTTCACCACCGGTCGGATCAGCTTATACATCTCTTCGTATGCCGCCCGATCCTTTCGCATAAAGCGGTCGTAACGACCGGCATTTTTGTCCCAGAAGGTCTTTCGTTCTTTCATAGCCGTTGCCCTTATCTCTTCTTTATTTTTTGCCGCATTGTGCCTCTCGGAAAGGATTCAAAGTGCCACTAAATTTTCCAGTGCAGGCATCTGTCCCGCCGCTCTCAGGCGTATTCCAGCAGTGCATTGCACGCCGGACAAAGCGCCTCGCCCCTTGTCCAATGCACGCCACAACAATACCGGCGCACCATGAGGGTAACGGTTTCGGTCTCCTTTTCCTTGTTCAAGTTCTGAAGTCCTTTCTGTTTTATACATAGTTAACCAACACTAACCATCTGGTGGAAGAAAAGGCAGGCCACCTGTATGTAGTCTGCCTTTTGCCTGATGCGAAATCCCGCAGACACGCGGGGCTTACAGCACCAGCGAGGGCGCGGTGTAGACCCGTGCCTTCAGCTCGCTGTTTAGCATATACAGCCCCTTGCTGTCACCGCCGAACAGATCCATCTTGGTAATGATGTCAGCGGCGTTCTTCTCCTCCTCACCCTGTTCCTTGATGAACCAGTCCAGCATCTGCATGGTGCGGAAGTCCCTGACCTCGTATGCGGCGGCGTAGATGGCATTGATGCTGGCGGTGACCAGCATCTCGTGTTCCAGTGCTCTTTTCAGCGGGGCCATGTGGTCGCCTCGTTCCCACTCCGGCTTTGCGATAGCCTCAAAGGTGACGCCCTCGCCGTTATTCTGCAAATACTGACAAAACAGCATGGCGTGATCCCGTTCCTCCTGCGCCTGTACCCGGTACCAGTTCTCAAAGCCGTCCAGTCCGACGGCGGCGTAGTAGTTGGCAAAGTCCAGATACAGATAGGCGGAGTAGAACTCCTTATTGATCTGCTCGTTGAGCAGAAGAGATACGTTAGCGTTCATGATACTTCTCCTCCATAAGATTGTCTTTTCCTGCTCCCGGCAGGGGGGCAGATATACCGTACCCAGAGCGATGCTGGGATGCTCCCTTTTCATCTCCAGGAACACCTGCTCCGCCTTAGGATGCTGCTGCAGCTCCGTTGCGGCGGCCAATATCTCCTCTGCGTATTTTGGCATACCGCCAACCCTCTAAATGCAAGAATGGGTCTTATTATTTTGCTTTTATTATACCTATATTTTTTTCTCTGTCAACAACCACAAAGGGCTTGTGCGCCAAAAGCTGCCTCGAAGCCGATTTTCTCAAATTATGTGACGCCGTCACAGTAAAACCGCTTGTCACGCGGTAATACTACGCATAAAAACACAGCCGCAGAGTACATCTGTGGCTGTGTTTTGTGTTCAGTTGCTCACTGTTGTGTGGACTGGATATGGAGAGACAACACATCTCCCGATCTTACATGGGTTATCTTATCTGCCATCACTCTGGCAGTTTGCCTTGCAGATATGTCGGCATTCCCGCGGCGGTCGTATCCGGCCTGACCTTAAACATGGCTTTTTGAATCTACCTCCCTTATCGGTTTTCCGCGATATATTTCTCCGCCATGTGAACTGCCACCGCGCCGTCCGCCACGGCGGTGACCACCTGACGGAGGGGCTTCGTCCGCACGTCGCCCACGGCGTAAACGCCGGGAATACTGGTTTCCGTGGTCTCTCCGGCCACGATATAGCCGCCGCCGTCCAGCTCCAGTTGACCCACCGCCAGCGCCGTGGCGGGCTGTCGGCCCACGCTGACAAATACGCCGTCGCAGTCCACCACGCTTTCCTCACCGGTGACGGTGTCCCGCAGGCGGACGCCGGTCAGCCTGTCCCCGGAAAGCAGCGCGGAAACGACGCTGTTCCAACGGAATTCCACGTTTTCGGCCTGTGCCAGCGGCTCGTGATAGATCTTGGTGGCCCGCAGGGTGTCTCTGCGGTGGACGAGGATCACTTTTTTCGCCACGCGGCTGAGAAGGAGGGCATCTGCCGCGGCGGAATTGCCGCCGCCCACCACGACCACCGTTTTGCCCTTGTAAAACATCCCGTCGCAGGCGGCGCAGTAGGCCACGCCTCGGCCCACCAGTTCCGACTCTCTGGCCACGCCCAGCGTTCTGGGGTTCGCACCGGTGGCCAGCACCACGTTTTTCCCCAGAAAGATCCCCTCGCTGGTCTCCACGAGCTTGGGAACCGCCGTCAGATCCATGCGGAGGACTTCTGCGTATTCGCTGCGTGCCCCGAAGCGCTCCGCCTGCTTTTGCATCTTCTCCGCCAGAGAGAAGCCGTCTATCCCGTCCTCAAAGCCAGGATAGTTGTCGATCTGCTCGGTCAGGGCCATCTGCCCTCCGGCGGACAGTTTTTCCAGCACGATGGTGTCCAGCCCCGCCCGTGCCGCGTACAGGGCGGCGGTGTAGCCGCCCGGTCCGCCCCCCACCACGAGCATATCATAAACATGATTGTTGTTCATATCTGAACCCTCCGTTATTTCGCCAAGGCTTCCTGAATGAAACGGTCGATTTCTGCCTTTGAGCCGGGCGCGGTGATGGAATCCACGGCCTTTCCGTGCCGGTACAGCACCAGAGTTGGGATGTCCTCGATCCCCTCGGCCCCCGCCAGCCGCGGCTCCTCGTCAATGTTGATCTTGCCGACGGCGAGGCTGTCCGCGTATTCCTCTCCGATCTTCTCATACGCGGGGCCGATCCTCCGGCAGTAGCCGCACCAGGGCGCCCAGAAATCCACCAAAACGGGCTTTTCCTCCCGGATCGCCTGCTCAAACTGCTCCTGATTCATGTTCATAGCTGCCATATCTGCCAGCTCCTTTCCTTTGTTTGGGTATTCTCAAGACTCCGGTCTCGCCCCACACCACATCGTGACCTCAACCTGAGATGACGGTACTCTGCCCTTGGGACATAAAGCAGATGAGTAAGACCATCATCTGTACGAGAATAGCTGCGGTTTGTTGCAGCTTATTCTGCGCAGAGCTCAGCCACCAGAGCGTCCATCTGCGCTTCGCTGGTTTGGTTCAATGCACCACGCAGAGACACTACCGTTTCGTAAAGGTGGATATCCTTCATCTCCTCCAATTTGGTGCGCATCAGCCGCGCGGCAGCAGGTGCCCAAGAGCCGTCTTCAATAAGGCCAACCCGGCGGTTTCGGAATCCCTTTGTCCGTAAATGTTCCAAAAACTCCCTCATGGGCGGAAACAGTCCTCCGTCATAGGTGGAGCTGGCTAAAACCAACTTCCCGCAGTAGAACGCACTGGCAACAGCGTAGGAAAGATCTGTCACAGTGAGATCACATATGTTGACCTGTACGCCTTTTTTCTCTAATTTACCCTTGAGGGTCTTCGCCGCATGGGCAGTATTTCCATGGATGGATGCGTGAGCGATCAGGATGCCCTCCGGTTCTTCCGGTTTCCATTGTGACCAGAGATCATAGAGCCGCAGGTACTCCCCCAAGTCTTCTGTGAGCATGGGGCCATGGAGCGGGCAGATCGTTTTGATCTCCAGCGCGGAGATTTTTTTCAGCAGCGCCTGCACCTGTGTGCCATACTTTCCGACGATGTTGTAATAATACCGCCGGGCCTGCGGCGCCCAGGGGGCACGGGCAGTCCGTTCCAGTGAACCGAAGCGGCCGAAAGCATCTGCCGAGAACAGGATCTTTTCCTCCTCTTCATACGCTGCCATCACCTCCGGCCAGTGTACCATCGGTGCCAGCAGAAAGCGCAGCCGGTGCAAGCCCAAGGAAAGCGTATCTCTTTCGCCAACCTCCAGCATACGATCTTCCGACAATGCACCTGTGCCGAAGAACTGCTTGATCAGGGTAAATGTTTTCGCGTTTCCCACGATCTTCATCTCCGGGTACTTTTGTGCCAGCCGCATGAGGCTGCCGGAATGATCCGGCTCCATGTGTGTGACCACAAGATAGTCGGGGTTGCGCCCCTCCAACACCTGCGCTACATTGGAAAGCCATTCCTCCGCCGCCCGTGCGTCCACGCTGTCCATCACGGCGATTTTCTCGTCCAGAATGACATGGGAGTTGTAGCTCACTCCCATAGGCTGGACGGGGTACTGGTTTTCAAAGAGTGCCAATGTGTTATCATCCACCCCTACATAGCGGATGGCATCTGTTACCGTTTGGATAGCCATATAAAATATACCTCCTATTTTCCTTACTCAGACTCTGACTGATAGGTTCTTCTTTTCTAACGAAACATACGCTCAACCGCGGATCGACGGTCGCGCATTTTACCGTTGCCTTGCTTCCCCCCAGAGTCGTTACATGTGGTACACCGCAGCGGGGCGAAGTCCTTCCGGCAGGCCGTCGGGCGCAGCAGGTGAAAGTTCCCAGCGTACCTGCCCCGCCCACTGGGAGGCGACGGCGGAGAAGTGGAGCATGACAATACCGAGATCCAATGCGGCATCCAAATTATCGGTGTAGGCATCCTCCTGCTGCACCAAATAGATGCTGTGATCCTGCACAAGGAAGCCATAGGGCTGACGGTTGAGATAGCTGGGGGAGAGCGAAGCGGCGTAGAAGGACTGCCAGAGCATATCGTCGTAGAAGTCCATCATCTCGTCAAGCCCAGACTTGTTGCTCCAGCTCCCCATGTGAACCAAATCGTGCACGCCCTTTTTGGGCGCGTAGTACTGCTGCTCGGCCCGCACATCGATCTGAGACATACTTAGGATATTCAGCCGCAGCTTTTTTGCGGTCTTTTCCCCGTAGCCAAAGGCAACGATTGCCGCCACCTCTAACGGGGTGGCGAGAGACAGTGCCTTTTTGATTTTGTCGCTGTCGGTGAAGGTCATCCAGCAGGTGTCGATGTCCAACTCAGTCAGCTTGAGGACGAGATCTTCCATCATGTAGCCGGCGTTGATGGCCGCATAGGAATGCGGGGCAGACATAAGGAGCAGGTAATGCGGTGCTCCGATGAGAAATTGATTATAGCCCGCTGAGCTCTCCAGCGCCGGCTGTGCATCCTTGTCCAAGACGATCAACTCCGTTGCAATCTCCGGGACAAGACGGGGGCAGGTCTTTTCATAGTAGGATCGGAGCTGGCCGATAGCCTCGCTCGGAACTTCCTTTTCGCGGAATGCGTGAACGGATCTGCGATTTTGAATCATAGCGCTGTAATTCATAGTAATATCTCCTATTCTGATGTCTTTGGTTTTCTTATAAATCGTCTATCAGTGCGGTGCTCTTGGCGTAGGCGGTACTGCGTGCCTCAAAGAAATCGGTCTTGACCATGTTGGCGTCGGCGTACTGGCTGACCCATTCCATGCTCTCCGGTTCGCTCTCAAAGCCTGGATACAATGCGGGATAGCCAAGGCTGGTCCAGCGGAGGTTGCCGAGATAGCGGATGTAATCGCTGATCATCTGCCGGTTCAGCCCCGGGATGTCGTCGCCGATTACATAATGCCCCCATGCGATCTCCTGCTCCACGCCCTCACGCATCATCTCGCGCAGCGCTTGTACGCTCTCGGCGGTGAACAACTCCGGCTGCTCCTTTTGCAGCTCCGTGATGATATTGCGGAACAGCCACAAGTGCGTGTTCTCATCGCGGTTTATGTAGCGAATCTCCTGCGCCGAGCCGGGCATCTTCCCGTTTCGGGAGAGATTGTAGAAGAACATAAAGCCGCTGTAAAAATAGATGCCCTCCAAAATATAGTTTGCCATCATCACGCGCAGCAGCGTGGGAGCGTCCTTCCGCTCCTGAAACTCGTTGTAGCAGTCCCCAATGAAGGTGTTGCGGCGCAGCAGATGCTCGTCCGTTTTCCATTGGTAGAGGATGTCATTGCGCTCCACGGGGGAACAGATGGTGTCGAGCATATAGCTGTAGCTCTGTGAGTGGACACACTCCTGAAACGCCTGAATGGACAGGCAGAGATTGACCTCGTTGGCGGTAATGTAGGCGCCGATATTAGGCAGGTTCGCTGTCTGAATGGAATCCAAAAAGACAAGAAAACTCAGAATTTTATCGTAGGCGCTGCGCTCGGCTGACAGCAGGCGGGGATAGTCCTTCACATCCTGCGAGAGATTGATCTCCTCAGGGATCCAAAAGTTGTTCATGGCCTGCCGGTACCAGTCGCTGACCCAAGCGTACTTCATATTGTTGAAGTCATTGAGGTTAGTGGTATTGCCGCCGATCATGCGCCGCAGGCGCACATCAGGGTCGCCCTCCGGGTTAAAGAGGGGCTTTTTCTTCAGTTCTGTCATGCTATCCTCCTTATGACGAGCAGCTTTCGCAGGCCTCGACCTCAAGGGCCTTGCTGCGGACATAGTAAATGGTCTTGACGCCGGCCCTCCACGCCTCCAAATACAGTCTGAGCACCTGACGCATGGAATAGTCGTTGGTGATATAGAGATTCATGCTCTGCGCCTGGTCAATATGTCTCTGGCGAAGGCCCGCGGCGCGTACCGACCAGCTTTGGTCGATCAGATGCGCTGCCTTATAGTACCACCATGTGTCCATAGAAAGCTCCGGAGCAACGCGGGGCAGCATGCTGCCCTTTTTTTCCTCTAAAAAGAATTTCTTCATAATTGGATCTATGCCCGCCGACGTGCCGGAGAGGATAGATGTGCTGGAGGTCGGTGCGACCGCCAGCAGATAGGCGTTGCGCATTCCCTGCACCGCCACCGTTTTCGCAAGCGCCCGCCACTTTTCGGAGGTATAACCCCGCTTTTCAAAATACGCGCCCGTCTGCCAGTCGCTGCCCTCAAAGAGCGCGTAACGACCCTTTTCCCGTGCCAGAGCTGTGTCCGCCTTGACAGCGGCGTAGTTGATGAGCTCGAACACTGCGTCGGTGAAGGCAAGGTGCTCATCGCTCTCCCAGTGGATGCCGCGCTTTGCCAGCATGTGGTGGTAGCCGCTGACGCCCAGGCCGATGCTGCGGTACTTCTGATTGGTAAGCCGCGCGTATTCCAACGGGTAGAAGTTGAGGTCAATCACATTATCCAGTGCGCGGATGGCCGTTTCCACCGTGCGTTCCATATAGGCCTCGTCCTCCACCGGCAGATTACCGAGAGACAGACTCGCCAGATTGCAGACCACAAACTCACCTGGGCGTGTGGCCGTCACCACAATTGTGTCGCCGTTCTCCGTGTGCACCTCAGTGCTGATGTGCTCGATGGGTGCCATGTTCTGCGCGATCTCCGTACAGAGATTGGAGCAATAGATCATTCCCGTGTGGCCGTTTGGGTTCATATGATTTACACTGTCGCGATTGAAAGCGAAGGGTGTGCCGGTCTCCACTGCCGAGCGAAGCACCAGCCGCACGATGTCCTTGACGGTGACGCTGCGCTTTTCGATGCGCGGGTCATTGACGCAGTCCAGATACCGCTTCTCCCATTCTGTACCCCAGTAATCCTCCAGTGCGTAGCCCTTGACCGTGAGGATCTCATGCGGACACATGAGATGCCACGGCGCGTCTATGTTCTCCTCCGCCAGTCGCCAGAATAGATCCGGATAGCACACGGCGGGAAACACATCATGTGCCTTCATGCGGTCGTCGCCGTTGTTGGTGCGCAGTTGAAGGAATTCCGGCAGATCCCGGTGCCATGCGTCTAAGTAAACCGCCACAGCGCCCTGCCGCATCCCCAACTGATCCACCGCCACGGCGGTGTCGTTGACCAGCCGGATCCAGCGGATAACACCGCCCGCCGCCCCTTGAAAGCCGCGGATGGTGCTGCCTGCAGCGCGCACCTTACCGAAGTACATCCCCATTCCACCGCCGAATTTAGAGACCTTTGCGAAGTTGTCCAGCGAGCGGTAGATGCCGTCCAGACTGTCCGGCACAGTGTCCACAAAGCAGCTTGAAAGCTGATGGTAGGGCTTTCGTGCGTTGGACATGGTAGGTGTCGCCATCGTGACCTCCATACGGCTGAGCATATCGTAAAAGCGTTTTACCCACCCCATGCGGTCAGAGCCTTCGTTCATAGCAAGATGCAGCGCGATACCCAAAAACATCTCCTGCGGTGTTTCCAGCGGCACGCGGCTGCGTGACTGGATCACATAGCGTTTGAGCAGCAGGTCAAGGCCGGAGTAGGTGAACAGCTCGTCCCGTTCCGGGCAGAGAAAGTCCTCCGCCATGGCAATCTCCTCGTGGGTATAGTGGGCAAGGATATAGTCACCGTAGAGTCCCTTATCCGTCAGATAGCGAAGCTTGCCATAGAGGTCGCAGACGCCGCGCCCCTCCCATTCCTGTGCGTTGCGACAGCGAAAGGAGTGGTTCAGAAGCCGCGCCGCGATGAACTCCCACTTGGGTGCCTCTGCCGTAGTCAGCTCTACCGCCGCCTTGGTCAGTGCCTCAGCCCGCTCATCCTCCGTCATGCCCAGGCGACAGAAACTCTCAAACTTCATTTGAAGCGCCGCGAGGGAGTAGACTTCCTCGGTAAAATCCATCTGGATGCGGCGCAGCACCTCGTCAAGCGAGTCATCCCCCACCGTCCGCGCGATGGTATGCCGGACACGGCGCAGCGCAGACCGCTTTTCGCGGTAGAGGATGTACGCCTTGGCCACCTCATAGTGTCCGCGCTCCATGAGCGTTCGCTCCACCTCGTCCTGCACACGTTCTACGGTGAGCGGCACTGTGACGGAGAGATTGTTGAGAACGGTGGCGAGGATCTCATCCATCTCTCTGCTCCCGATCTCCTTGCCCTGTCCGTCAAACGCCTTTTTCATGGCGTTGAAAATTTTCTCCTGTTGAAAGGGAACAGACTCCCCGTTTCGTTTTCTGATCTCCATTTCGATCCTCTCATCTTCTCCGGTCACTTCTCATGTCCTTTTGAGCAAAGAGCGGGCAAGCGCAGTATCACGCTTGCCCGCTCTGTTTTTGAAAGCCGGTTTTTCTGCAGCCGACGCGGCGGGGTTGTTTGTTGTTTGTTGTCTTGGTTTTGGCTTCCCTGCCAGTTACTTCATAGATTCCAGAATGGCGTCCGCCAGTGCTTCCAGCTCAGTGCGCTTGTCCGTGCCCATGGACGAAGCGAGGCTGAGCCGCTCGTTGAGCACCGTCATGTTCTTAAGCTCATCGTTGACAAATTTCTGCATGAGGTCACCGGACTTCACCGCCCATGAGCCGTTTTCAATGATGGCAAAGGTGCGATTTTGCAGATTCAGTGCCTTCATATCCATGAGGAAGTCATGCATGGCGGGGTAGATGCCGAGGTTGTAGGTCACAGAGGCCAGGACAATGTGACTGTACTTAAACGCCTCGGAGATCAGCTGGGAGACATGAGTGGAGGACACATCGTACATCGCCACCTTGCTCATGCCCTTATCGCAGAGCGACGTCGCCAGCGCCTGCGCCGCGTTCTCCGTGTTGCCGTACATAGAGGCGTAGACGATGAGCACGCCCTGGGTCTCAGGGGCATAGCGGCTCCATGTGTCGTACTTTTCGATGAACCAGCCCAGATCCTTGCGCCACACGGGGCCGTGGAGCGGGCAGATGTACTTGATCTGATCCAAAACGCCGCCGGCCTTTTTCAGCAGGAGCTGGATGTGGGGGCCGTACTTGCCCACGATGTTGGTAAGGTAGCGGCGGGCGTCGTCCAGCCAGTCCCGCTCGAAGTCCACCTCGTCGGCGAACAGCTTGCCGTCCAGCGCGCCGAAGGTGCCGAAGGCGTCGGCGGAAAAGAGGACGCCGTCGGTGACGTCGAGGGTCACCATGGCCTCCGGCCAGTGAACCATAGGCGCGCCCACAAAGGTGACGGTGTGCTTGCCGAAGGAGAAGGTGTCGCCCTCCTTCACCTCGATGCACTCATGTCCGTCCACATGGAAGCCGAACTGCCGCATGAGCATGAATGCCTTCTCGTTGGAGATCAGTTTCACCTTGGGATGGCGCAGCAGGATCTCCTCGATGCAGGCGGCGTGATCCGGCTCCAGATGGTTGACCAGCAGGTAGTCCAGCTCGCGGCCATCCAGCACATACGCCAGATTTTCCAAAAGCTGGCGGCAGGCAGACCAGTCCACCGTGTCAAAGAGCACCGTCTTTTCATCCAGCAGGCAGTAGGCGTTGTAGCTTACGCCCCGGGGAATGGGAAAGCAGTTTTCAAACAGGGCCAGGCGATGGTCGTTGGCGCCCACCCAGTAGAGGTCGTTCGTTACTTTACGCACGCAATACATCTTATCTTGCCTCCTTCACGGCCTCAAGCCTTTACAAATTGATCCTTCGTCTCCGCGCACTCGGGACACACCCACTCGGCGGGAAGCTGCTCAAAGAGCGTACCGGGCGCGATCTCGCCGTCCTCGTCGCCCAACTCCGGCACATACTCGTAGCCGCAGCCGCTGCAGACGTAGCGGTCGCCGATGGGGGCGGGCTTCGGCGGCGTGGGCCGCTTCATCTTTACCATGGGCGGCGCGGGCAGCTTTTCGCCGCTATCCAGCGCGGCAGTGAGCAGGGGAAGGATCTCCTCCACATCGCCCACGATGCCGTAGTCGCAGTTCTTGAAGATAGGCGCGTTACCGTTCTTATTGATGGCCACGATGGTGGAGGCATCCTTGATGCCCTTAAGGTGCTGGGATGCGCCGGAGATGCCGCAGGCGATGTACAGATTGCCGGTGAACTTCTGACCGGACATACCCACATAGCGGTTCAGCGGCAGATATTTGAGAGTCTCCGCCACAGGACGGGAAGAACCGATGGCCGCACCGGCGGCCTTGGCCAGCGACTCTACCAGTTTCATGTTCTTTTTCTCCCCGATGCCCTTGCCCGCGGAGACCACCCGCTCCGCCTGCGGGATGGGCGTATCCATAGGGATGCCCACGGAGAAGTCGTGACCATCCTTCTTCAGCGCCGCCACAAGGTCGGCCACCTGCTGGGCAGCATCCCCCTCCCGGAAGATGGTCTTTTTGCGAATGCCGGTGATGGGCGCGGGTTTCTTGGCCGCCGAACGGCTCTCGCCGCCGGAGCTCTTGCCCAGCCTGCCCAACAGATGAGAGGCGATGACCACCCGCTGGATCTCGTTAGTGCCCTCGTAGAGGGTGGTGATCTTGGCGTCGCGGTAGGCCCGTTCCACCTCCATGCCCTTGAGGTAGCCGCTGCCGCCGTGGATCTGCAAGGCATCGTTGGTGACCTCCAGCGCGATGTCCGAGGCGTACATCTTCGCCATGGCGGACTCCATGCCGTAAGGCGCGTGCTGCTCCTTCAGCTCCGCCGCGGAGTAGATGAGGAGCCGGGCGCAGCGCAGCTTGGTTGCCATATCTGCCAGCTTGAAGGCGATGCTCTGCTGGGCCGCGATGGGCTTGCCGAACTGGACGCGCTCCTTGGAATAGCTCAACGCGTGCTCAAACGCGCCCTGGGCGATGCCCAGCGCCTGCGCGGCGATGCCGATGCGTCCGCCGTCCAGCGTGGACATGGCAATCTTGAAGCCCTCGCCCTCCTTGCCCAATAGGTTTTCCTTGGGAACCTTCACGTTGTTGAAGATCAGCTCCGCCGTGGAGGAGGAGCGAATACCCATCTTGTCATAGTGGTCGCCGAACTCAAAGCCCTTCCAGCCCTTCTCCACGATGAAAGCGGAGATGCCCCGGGTGCCGATGTCCGGCGTGGTGACGGCGAAAACCACATAGGTGTCCGCCTTAGGGGCGTTGGTAATGAAGATCTTGCCGCCGTTGAGGAGGTAGTAGTCCCCCTTATCCAGCGCCGTGGTCTCCGTGCCGCCGGCGTCGGATCCGGCGTTGGTCTCCGTAAGGCCGAAGGCGCCGATCTTCTCGCCCTTGGCCAGCGGAACCAGATATTTCTTCTTCTGCTCCTCGGTGCCATAGGCGAAAATGGGCCATGAGCCGAGGGAGACGTGGGCGGAGAGGATTACGCCCGTGCCGCCGTCCACACGGGCCAGTTCCTCCACCGCGATGGCGTAGCTCAGGGCATCAAGACCGGCACCGCCGTACTCCTTGGGGTAGGGAATGCCCATCCAGCCCAGCTTACCCAGCTTCTTGACAGCCTCCTCGGGAAACTCGTTGTTCTGATCCATTAAAAATGCGAGGGGCTTGATCTCCTCCTCCGCAAAACTCCGGATCTTCGCGCGCAGCTCTTCGTGCGCCGCCGTGGTTTGAAACAACATATGGGTACCTCCTTTTAAAATTTTACAGCTTGCTTGTATCTTGGGAATCTGATCCGCCGGTCAGCAGCCTGCGCAGGCTCACGGCACGGAACGCCTCGTCCTGCTTTTGCTGCAAGGCCGCCAGTTGACAGTGGATGGCGCACCGCCCATGCTTGTCCTGCCAGCGGCATTTATATCCCGGCTCCATGCAGGCGCACAGGATGCCCCGCTCCCCCACGACCCCCATGAGATCGTAGAGGGAGGTCGCGTCCAGATCGCAGGACAGCGCGCAGCCGCCGAGAGCGCCGCGGCTCACCCGCACCAAATTGCCGGCGGAGAGCTTGCGCAGAATCTGGTAGGCAAACTGATTGGGGATCAATTCCGTTTCCGACATCTCGGCCACCGAATGCTTCTCCCCGTCCAGCAGCACCCGCAAAATGCGCAGCGCGTAGTCCGTCTCTTTGGTGATGATCATGCTCCACATCCTCTTTTCGCTTGCTTGTTAATACTATCATATCAATCTTGATAAATTTTGTCAAGATTATTTCAAAAAAAATATTGCTTTCATACAGACCGCCCCAGCCCGGGTCAACTTCGCTTTCCATTCAGCGAAAAGCCATGTTCCTTACAATTATAGAAGCCGAAAAAGCTGTGCCGTGGCAGTCCGCCGAAAGCAGAAAAGACTATGCCTGAAAACCAGAAAGCGGAGAAATTGGTTGGGGCTCGCAGGGGTCGCCCATCCAAGGCGGATGAGGCGATCCCTGACAAGCCTAAGCCATCCAACCGAAACAAGCAATAAAGTGCGTGCTTTTCATTTTATTCATGCCGATCATTCTTGGGAGACAGTAGAAAAATTTCCATTGTTATTGACATGATGTGCGTTACAGAGTAAAGTATTCATCAAGACTGATTCGCAATAAAGAATATCATGGTCGTTCCGTGATCGAGGTCGTTATGATAAAAGGAAATGTAAAAATAGATCGCAAAAATCTCATCAGCATCCTGCAAAGCTGCCTTGTGCTGATTTTGGTGATCCTTGTCGCTCTGATGATGGTCGAGATCGGCAACCTGAAGGGCACGGCCCGTGTCATCAATTATGCCGGGCTGGTGCGCGGAGCCACGCAGCGGGCGGTAAAGCTGGAGATCACAGGCACCCGAAACGATGAGTTGATCGCGTATTTAGACGATATTTTAAGCGATCTGACATCCGGGGATGGGCACTACGAATTGGTAAAGCTCAAGGACGCGGCCTATCAGGAAAGGCTGGACATCCAGCGTGCCTACTGGGAGCGGCTCAAGGCGGAGGTCGCGGCGGCCAGACAGCGTGGATATGAGAACACCCAAATCGTTGCCATGAGCGAGACCTATTTTGAAATGGCGGACGAAACGGTGTCTGCCGCGGAACATTATTCAGAACAGATCGCCATGAAGATCCGCACTATTGAGATCCTCTCGGCACTGGATATGCTGTGCCTGGTGATCCTGATCATGCTCCAGACCGCCATGGCACTGAAAATGGCCCGGAAAAACCAACTGCTGGAGCAGAAGGCATACATCGACATCCATACCGGCCTGCCCAACAAAGGCTCCTGCGAGGAGCTTCTCAACAACAGGGAAATTCTCCGGGAGCCTACGGCCTGCGTCATATTTGACCTGAACAATCTGAAAACCGTCAACGATACGAGGGGTCATTCGGCGGGTGACCAACTGATCCTGAGCTTTGCCCGGCTTTTACGCCGGGTGATCCCGGAAAAGCATTTCGTGGGCAGATACGGCGGCGACGAATTTATGGCGGTCATTTACCATACGGACCGGCAGGAGGTGGAGGGCATACTGGACAGTCTGCGCAGGGAAGCCGATGCTGCAAACCGTGACGGCAATCAGCTTCCTCTCAGCTACGCCTACGGTTGGGCGATCTCCACCGATTATGAAGGCTGCGTCATGCAAATGCTGCTGAACAAGGCCGACTATTGCATGTACGAAAATAAGCGAGCCTACTACGCCACCCACGACCGGAGAGCGCCCAGGTCATAAGGCTCTTTTCAAACGAAAAACAGCAAGAACGAATTCGTCGCCACTATTGCGAAAAAAGCCTGGTCTGACGAAGAAAGGACAGGGAGGCGGCACTGAACGTCCACGTCGCAGTTGTGATGGAGGAACTGAAGGCTGGTGGCAGCGTGCAGTTCATCAGCTTCGTTAGCTTTGAGGTGAAGGGGTGCGCTGCCCGATCTGCCGGTTCGATGGTTTGCTGTACAGAAAACTTCCCAGCAGGTACTCTACGATGAACGCTGGGGCGAGGGGCGGACGACTATCTTCTTTGCTGCACAACTGCACCATTTTCTCATACACGGACGATAGATCCAGCACTGCCTCACATTTCCGGAGGATGGTCTCCTGCTGCATTAGATACTCGATTAATCTGCCAAGCTGATCTGGACATTGCTGTAACGATACATAGCTGCCCTCCAGGTACAAGGTTTTTGCTGGATTTTTGCCAGTTCTCTTGCTCCAATTATACAACAGATTGGCCTCTATGGATTGAAATATAAGGCTTTTTCTTTTATTCAGTGCATATTAAGTTAGGATGTGCAGTAGATGCTCCATTTTACCGCAGGACAAAGTCTTTTTCTGTGACAAGGTTACATTGATAAAAAAATCCGGTGCTTTTGGAGCACCGGATTTTAAGAAGGTGAATTACGCTTTCCACAGACTGTGGAGGTTGCAGTAGGCGTAGACCGCCTCGACCTCATCGCCCTCACAGAGAGCGAAGCAGACCTCCGGCTTTTCGCCGGGATGCAGTTCCTTACGCTGATTGCCCTGCTTGGTCTGGAGAGATACCCATTCGATGTAGTGCTCCGGCAGCATGGGGTGCTCCACGGAGCCGACCTTGACATGGACGATGCCGTTTTCCACTGTCCAGACAGGGACGTGCTTCTCCACGGCGGCGTCGGTGGTGCCGGGAACGATCTCTCTCATCGGCTCGCCGCAGCAGACGACAGGGACGCCTGCGTCCTTAACTTTGGCAATGATGTTACCGCAATGCTTGCAAATGTAAAACTTCTGCTCCATGATAATTCTCCTTTTTTTCTTTAATAGTTTTCTGCGTGAATTTCAAAATAGCTCTGGGGATGGTTGCAGGTGGGGCAAACCTCCGGGGCCTTCTCGCCCACGACGATGTGACCGCAGTTGCGGCACTCCCACACCTTGACCTCGCTCTTGGCGAAGACCTCCGCCATCTCCACATTGTGCAGCAGGGCACGGTAGCGCTCCTCGTGGTGCTTTTCAATGGCGGCGACCAGGCGGAAACGCTGGGCCAGCGCATGGAAACCTTCCTCATCGGCTGTTTTGGCAAAGCCGTCGTACATATCCGTCCACTCGTAGTTCTCACCCTCAGCGGCGGAGAGAAGGTTTTCTGCGGTGTCGCCAATGCCGTTCAGTTCTTTGAACCACAGCTTGGCGTGTTCCTTCTCATTATCAGCGGTTTTGAGGAACAGTGCCGCGATCTGCTCAAAGCCTTCCTTCTTGGCCTTGGATGCAAAATAGGTGTACTTGTTGCGTGCCTCGGACTCACCGGCAAAGGCAGCCATCAGGTTTTTTTCGGTTTGAGTTCCTGCGTATTTCGTTTCTTTCATGGTGGATACTCCTTCCTGCTTTTCTGCTTTTATTGTAGCAAATCTATGATTTTCTTCTGTGACGAAGTAACATTCCTTGCATGGGAGCGTTCCTACCTTTGTATTCGGTATATTCCGATTGTAGCACTTTGAGCAGAAAAAAGCAATTTTTTTCAAAAGCTGCTACATTTTCCGTCCTTATATGTGTGCCGGCTGATATTCGGAGTCGAATGCTACATGTGAGCCTTGTTCGTAATGCCCACCGATCATGACCGTAGCGGCAGTCACAGCATCCACATGAAAACGTTCCCGGTAATGCTTGCATTTTCGTAAAAAAACGTTATAATTGAATCAGTTAAATCAAAGGAGGTATCAAATCATGAAATCACATAAATACTGGTCCTTAGGCGCACTTTTCTGTATGTTGGGATGCATTTATTCTGGAATCAAAAAATCTATGACTGCGCATAAATACTTTGCCTATTCTTCATTGCTTTGTATGGGCATGTCCATTTATTCCGGTCACAAACTGGTTTCTCCAAAGAAGAAAAAAATCACTAAATCAAATAATAGTGAGAATAGTTAAACAAAAAAATTTCCTTTCTTTATCTTTATTCTCCTTGCCCTGCGGGACCAGTATGATTTTGAATACGGAACCGATAAAGAGGTTGACGGTGCTGTCATCAACGACAAGTGCAAGGTTCTGGCGCAAAAGGTCGAAGAGATTATCGACACCAAATCTTCGTTTGCTGACTGGCTGAACAATCAGAACGTCCGCAATCAGTTGAAGCTGGAGATCAAGATCTGCCTTGTAAAAAACGGCTATCCTCCACAGTACAGCCCCGATGTTTTCAAAAAGGTCATGGAGCAGGTCGAGAACTTTGAGGAGAACAATTAAATCATCCATAAAGAAAAAAATACAGCTATATTCAGGCTTCACACTGAAATATAGCTGTATTTTTTTGCATCGCTAACAATTGTTGTGCTTTCTCTTGAAAACAACGTAAAGATTTATTATAATAAGATAAATAGTTGTGGACTTTGCAAAGGAGCTGTGAGGAATGAACCAGAATTATCGCCGCAAAACAGAAAAGGTCTACGTGAAGGTGAACTCTGATTTTGACGCAACCGGCTATATGCAGCCCCGGCAGATCACATGGGGCGATGGTCGGACGTATCCCATCGAGCAGGTGCGGGACTTTCGCCCTGCAAATACCATTGCCGATATGCCCGGCGACTGTTATACTGTAATGGTAAAGGGACAGGAGCGGCACCTGTTTTTCGAGCGTTCCGACCCACGGTTTCCCTCCCGGTTCGGCAGATGGTTCGTGGAGGTGGAAACCAAATAACACAAAGGAGGGCTGAATCATGGCAGCGCAGCGCACCTATCTGGCAATCGACCTGAAAAGTTTCTATGCCTCGGTGGAGTGCGTAGACCGCCATCTGGACCCCCTGACCACCAATCTGGTGGTGGCAGACGCCTCCCGCACCGAAAAGACCATCTGCCTTGCGGTGTCGCCCTCCCTGAAAGCCTACAAGATACCCGGCAGAGCACGGCTGTTTGAAGCCGTTCAGCGGGTGAAAGAGGTCAACGCCCAGCGGCTGCAAACTGCCATCCGGCAGAAAAAGGCAGTCCGGGGAGAGGATGGCAAATACCACTTTGCCAGCACCTCTTTTGATGCCAATGCCCTGAACGCAGACCCTGCACTGGGGTTGAGTTACATTGTTGCGCCGCCCCGGATGCAGCGGTATCTGGATGTGTCCACCCAAATCTACAAGACCTACCTCAAATATGTGTCCCCGGCAGATATTTACCCCTACTCCATTGACGAGGTTTTTATTGATGTGACGGGCTATCTGCCCTATTACCACATGAGCGCCCATGAACTTGCCATGACCATGGTGCGGGAGGTGCTGTACAACACCGGCATCACCGCAACGGCAGGCATCGGCACCAACCTCTACCTTGCAAAGCTGGCCATGGACATTGTGGCAAAGCATATTCCGGCAGACAAAGATGGTGTCCGCATTGCGGAACTGGATGAGCAGTCCTATCGGTATCTGCTGTGGAACCACAGACCGCTGACGGATTTCTGGATGACCGGTCCCGGCACCGTCAAACGACTGGAAGCCCACGGCATTTATACGATGGGGGACTTGGCGCGGTTTTCCGTCCACGGGGAAGATCGTTTGCATGAGATTTTTGGCGTGGATGCGGAAATTCTCATCGACCACGCATGGGGCTATGAGCCCTGCGGCATGGAGCAAATTAAAAGCTACAAGCCCAGCACCAACAGCATCAGCGAGGGACAGGTGCTGACCTGTCCCTACCCCAACGATAAGGCAAAGCTCATCGTCCGGGAAATGGCAGAGATTCTGATGTTCCGGCTCACCGAAAAGAAGCTGGTGACGGAATCCATTACCCTGGAGATAGGCTACGACCGGGAGAACGTGGACAAGGGCTGCTATCGTGGTCTGACCCAGACCGACCGCTACGGCAGAACTATCCCCAAGGCGGCGCACGGCACGGTTCGATTTGATGCCCCCACCAATCTGGGCAGCACCATCATCAACGAAAGCGCAAAGCTGTTTGAGCGCATCACCGACCCGGCGCTGACGGTGCGGCGCATTACCATCAATGCCAACAAGGTCACGCCGGACGAGGGCATCTATCAGGTGGATTTTTTCACCGACACCAAGAAGCTGGAAAAGGAGAAAAAACTCCAGCAAGCCATGCTGGGCATCAAGAACAAGTATGGCAAAAATGCTGTGCTGAAAGCCAGCAGCTACGAAGAGGATGCCACCATGCGCCAGCGAAATGCGCAGATCGGCGGTCACAGCGCAGGAGGTTCAGATGGAAAACTACAAAAATAGCAAGGCCGGGCGGGAGACCGTCCGGAAATACGGGGACATTCTGGAGATGGAACGCCCTCAGACCGAAGAATCCCTTCGCAAGCACCCCCGCATGACCCTTCAGAATCGTGCCAAGATCTTTTCGCCCTTCTCTCCGCTGCGGGGCTATGACGAGCAGCTTGCCGCAGAAAAGCAGCGCACCGAGCGGGTGACGAGGCGCATTCTGACTGAAGAGGAAATAGCGGCTCTGTCCGATCGGCTGATGCAGGTCACCAAGGGCATGACCGTCACGGTGCGATACTTCAAAGAGGATACCGCCCACCCGGAGGTTCCGGCGGTGGGCAATTACATCACCCTGACCGGAAAAGCAGACCGCATCGACCCGGTGTTCCGCACCTTGCAGGTGGGCGACATCGTGGTGCCTTTTGAAAATCTGGTGGAACTCAGCGGGGAAGGCATCATGGACATCGATGCGTATCTGGGCATCGGGGAAGAATGAGATGACAAGAAATGCTGAAAGAGATGTTTATGGGACACCTCTTTCGCTAAAATGACCTCAGAAGAAGCAAAACACACTTCGGATGGAGGAAAATACAATGGCAAACGGTGATTACGGCTACTTCGGCAAAGGCGACACGGGCTATGCCCGGTACATGACGGCCTTCAACCGCAACTTTGGCGGCTCGCCCGCCCTCGCCCGGACGGTGACGGCTATCTGGGCAAGCAGGAACATCACGTCTCCAGAATTTTGTACTGAAAAAAGGGCTGCTGCACAGGGAACAGACCTTGTGCAGCAGCCCCTTATGGTATGTAGTAACTCAGTCCTTCTTCTCGGCGGTGCGGGCAAAGAAGTTGGCGAGGACGGCACCGGAAATGTTATGCCACACAGAGAACACAGCGCCGGGGATGGTTGCCAGCGGATACTGTGCAAAGTGGGCGGCAGCCAGAGAGGTGGCCAGACCGGAGTTCTGCATTCCGACCTCGATGGAAATTGCACGGCACTTGGTGGAATCCAGCTTCAGCAGCTTACCCACGCCAAAGCCGGTGAGGTAGCCCAGCAGGTTGTGCAGGATGACAACGGCAAGGATCAGCAGGCCGCTGGTCATGATCTTGGCGGAGTTTGCGGACACAACAGCGCAGATGATGAGCACGATGGAAGTGGTGGAGATCAGCGGCAGCACCCGGACGGCGTTCTGGGTGAAGGCGTGGAAGAAGTGATTGACCACAAAGCCCAGTGCGATGGGAACCAGCACCACCTTGACGATGGACAGGAACATGCTCATGGGGTTCACCTCCACCCGCTGACCGGCATACAGCAGGGTCAGCAGCGGGGTGAGGAAGGGCGCCAGCACGGTGGAAACTGCGGTCATGCCAACGGACAGTGCAACGTCGCCCTTGGAAAGGTAGGTCATCACGTTAGAGGAGGTACCGCCGGGGCAGGTGCCCACCAGAATGACACCGATGGCAAGCTCAGTGGGCAAGTGGAACACCTGGGTCAGCGCCCATGCCAGAAAGGGCATCAGGGTGAACTGGGCAATGCAGCCAACGACCACGTCTTTCGGGCGGCTGAACACTACCTTGAAGTCCTCCGGCTTCAGGGTAAGACCCATGCCGAACATGACGATGCCCAGCAGGGTGTTGACCCATGCGGTCTTTACCACGCTGAAGGGACCGGGGAACAGCAGCGCCAGTGCCGCTACCACAATGACGATGGCGGCCATGTATTTGCCCACAAAGTCGCTTACTTTTTCCAATGTTTTCATGATGAAATCTCCTTTTTCAAAACACTTATTTTTGCGGATGCAAAGGCAATGAAACATCCGGAAAATGGCTTTCCCGCAAACAAAAACGCCTTTGTCCCCTACGGTTCGTAAGAGACAAAGGCGCATAAACTCCTCTGCGGTACCACTCTTATTGCCGGTGCAAAGCCCGGCCCCTCAGTGCGCATCCAACAACGCGCGGCCCGTGATAACGGGGGCCTGCCGTTCCCGCTTACTGGGGCGTAGATACCGCCCATTCAGCCGGAAAGCTCGGAGAGGATCTTCCCACGGACGCCCTGCACTGCCTTGCACCATCCGGCAGCTCTCTGCAGCATTCTTTCCGGGTACTCTTTCTCGTCATAGCCGAATATTTCACTGCCACGGAGTATACTCTTCTGCCGGGTCGAAGTCAAGAAAAACGACCCTTCTAGTTTTTCATCCGGCTCACGCCAAGAGTGAAGCTGGTTCATGCAATGGCTGCTTTGTCGTTCCCTGCGGGTATTCGCCCTTACCGTGCCGGTGACACGGAGACATTTTTCGTTGCTCATGCCGCGGAGTACTACGGGTAAAGGCGCTGGAAAGAGATGGACTAATTTTCTGAAAGGGATTTTTATGGGACAACGCTCCTGATAGAATAGGCTCAGAAAGAGAAGCAAAACACACTTCGGATGGAGGAAAATACAATGGCAAACGGTGATTACGGCTATTTCGGCAAGGGCGACACGGGCTATGCCCAATACATGACGGCCTTCAACCGCAACTTTGGCGGCTCGCCCGGCGGCGGTGGCGGAGGAAACCACAACAATGGCGGTGGTGGCGGAGACGGCAGCGGCTGCGGCTGCCTCATCGCCATTGCGGTGGTGGTCGTGCTGGTGCTCCTCGGCATGGGAAGCTGAGGGCAGCCCCACGGTGCAGAGCTGCTTGTGGTAAACGGCGGAAAAAACTAAAAAAGCACTTGACCCTGACGTTGCGTCATAGCGTATACTGAGCTTGTCGCAAGGGAGGAAAACGAAATGATGACTGTCAAGGAAGTGAGCAATCTGACCGGGGTGAGCATTCGGACGCTGCAATATTATGATAAAATCGGTCTGCTGCATCCGGCGCATCGAACGCAGGCGGGATATCGCCTGTATGATGATACTGCACTGGAACGATTGCAACAGATCTTGCTGTTCCGAGAACTGGAATTTTCACTGGAGGATATCCGAAAAATTCTGAAAAACCCGGAGTTTGACCGGGAAAAGGCACTGGAACAGCAGATCACATTGCTGACCCTGAAAAAACAGCATCTGGAAAAGTTGATCGCTCTTGCGGAGAAGATTCGGACAACAGGAGGAAACGTTATGGACTTCAACGCATTTGACACACAGAAGATCAAGGAATACGCAGAACGTGCAAAGAGAGAGTGGGGCAAAACCACAGAGTATCAGGAATTTGAGGCAAAAAACGCCCGTCGGACGCAGAAGGAATCTGGCAGCATCAACGAGCAGTTGATGGGGCTCGTAGCGGCATTCGGAACGCTGCAAACAAGAGAACCGGCAGACCCCGCAGTACAGGCGCAGGTGAAAAAGCTGCAGGACTTTATCACCGAGAATTACTATACCTGCACGAAGCCCATTCTGCATCAACTTGGACAGATGTATGGTGCCGGCGGCGAGTTTACAGAGAATATCAATGCTGCCGGGGGAGAGGGTGCGGCAGAATTTGCTCAGAAAGCCATTGAAATTTATTGCCGATAAGTGTGAAGCTGTCTTGCGTGACCCGGTCACAGAAAACATAACTAGGAAATGTTATCATATAGCCATAGAAAACACCAACAACATTCCGATGGAGGATTTTAATATGAAGGCAAAATTTTATATCTGTGAGCACTGTGGCAACCTGGTCACCACCATCCACAACGCAGGCGTTCCGCTGGTCTGCTGCGGCGAAAAAATGAAGGAACTGCTCCCCAACACGGTGGAAGCCAGCGGCGAAAAGCATCTGCCGGTGGCAGAGCTTTCCGGCAGCACCCTCACGGTTACGGTGGGTGCAGTGGAGCATCCCATGGTGGATGTGCACCACATCCAGTGGCTCTTTGTGGAGACCGAAAACGGTGGACAGCTCCGCTACCTCGCCCCCGGTCAGGCACCCAAGGCGGTATTTGAGCTGGGCAGCGAAAAGCCGGTGGCGGTCTACGCCTACTGCAACCTGCATGGTCTTTGGATGACGAAACTGTAAGAAATAAACGGGCTCCTGCCAGTGGTTGAACGCTTGCAGGAGCCTGTTTTGGCGTGTGGCCAGAGGGATGATGCAGCGTTAAAAATATTCTGCTTGACCTTGTGCAGAGGATGAAGTAATATACTCGCAAGAAACCAACTTACGAGTGTATTTTATGCAACTACGCTTTGAGGAGGAAATGCCATGCGTTCCGAACAAATCAAAAACCAACAGGAAATCGTGCAGGGAGACATTACCAAGCTGAACTGTGACTGCATCGTGAATGCAGCCAACCGCAGCCTGTTGGGCGGCGGTGGCGTGGATGGGGCTATTCACAGGGCAGCAGGGCCGGAGCTGCTTGCCGAGTGCCGCACCCTGCACGGCTGCCGCACCGGCGAAGCGAAAATCACCAAGGGCTACCGGCTGAAGGCAAAGTACATCATCCATACGGTGGGTCCCATCTACTCCGGCACCCCGGAGGATGCTGTGCAGTTGGCAGACGGCTACCACAATTCGCTGGAGCTGGCAAAGACCTACGACATCCACAGCATCGCCTTCCCGGCAATTTCTACGGGCGTGTATGGCTACCCTCTGGATGCTGCCACCGAGATTGCGGTGGATACAGTGACCGATTGGCTGCAAAGCCATGCGGATTACGATATGAAGGTCATCTTCTGTTGCTTCGATGCCCGGACAGCGCAGGCGTATCAGACAAAAATGAAAATGGGGTAAACATTGAAATACAGAGAGATCGTGGACGGTATTTTTCTTGACCGCCCCAACCGTTTTATTGCCCATGTAGATGTGAACGGCACAGTGGAAACCGTTCATGTCAAAAACACCGGGCGGTGCAAGGAACTGCTGCTGTCCGGTGTGGCGGTGCGTCTGGAAGTGTCGGAC
Organism: Faecalibacterium sp. Marseille-Q3530; assembly: GCF_017377625.1. Taxonomy (NCBI): domain Bacteria; kingdom Bacillati; phylum Bacillota; class Clostridia; order Eubacteriales; family Oscillospiraceae; genus Faecalibacterium; species Faecalibacterium sp. Marseille-Q3530. The sequence continues at coordinate 64,878 of NZ_JAFREH010000013.1, forward strand.
AACCCGAAACGCAAGACAAAATACGACCTTGTGGCGGTACACAAGCAGGAACTTGGCTGGGTCAACATGGACAGTCAGGCACCCAACAAGGTGGTAGGAGAGTGGCTTTCCAAGCAGAACTTTGACCTTGTCAGGCCGGAGTTTGCATACGGAAAATCCCGCATTGATTTTTACATGGAAAAGGGCGAACAGAAATACCTGCTGGAAGTCAAAGGCTGCACACTGGAAGTGGGCGGCATCGGTTATTTCCCGGATGCGCCCACCGAACGAGGCGTGAAGCACTTGCACGAGTTAGCACAGGCGCAGCGGGCAGGGTATCGGTGCACAGTAGCCTTTGTGATCCAGATGGAAGGCATCACCGAGGTGAGGCCGAATGTTGGTACGCAGCCGGAATTTGGCACAGCGCTGGCCGAAGCAAAAGCCGCAGGCGTGAGCGTGCTGTTCCTGCTTTGCCATGTCGGGCGGGACAGTCTGGAAATCGTGGAGCAGCGGGAAGGGTGAAAAGAGAGGGAACAAAAGAGCACGCTATTTGCGTTTGTTGAACGCTGATGGCGTTTAATTTGTTGCGCTGAATCGTAAAAAATGCTGTCTGTGGAAAATGTAGAAAATCTGATGTGTTTGTGTTGCAAAGTAAGACATATTGATGTTTTTCAAATGAATTTATGAGTAAATATGCATGAAATTGGCGAAAAAATGCCTTCTCGTGAGTTTGCTACTTAAAAATCGTTGCGATACTACGGCAAAAAGGACTTGACGGAAGAAAAACTCTATGGTAATTTATGAACAAATTTGACTTTAATGAAATAAAGTTGAATTTGAGCCGTCATGCGCTATTTTGGCATGAAAAGAAGAAAGTATCTTTACCACAGGGAGGATTGAAAATAAAACCCAGTTTCTCCGCCCAAACCGCTGCGTAGCAGCAGAAAGGACGACCGAATATGAGTTATGACAAAGTGCAAGTCGGCAACAGAATCCGTGGAAGCCGCCTCGAAAAAGGCTGGACGCAGGAACGGCTTGCAGCAGAAGCTGAAATTTCAGTGCAGCAGCTTCGCGCATTGGAAAAAGGACAGCGCAATTTGGGCGTAGACCACTTGGGACGCCTGTCGGATGCAATGGGAGTCAGCAGTGATTTCCTGCTGAAAGGTTGTTCTGAAAACAGTATATTGGTTTGCAAGATGCTGGATGACCTCAAGAAAAAATTGCAGCCGTCAAAGTAAATCGCAGAAAAATGAGCGGTTTTGCCGCAAAAACAGTATATTTTAGCGCTTTACAGCAATGAAAGTACTTGCTATAATATCGCCATGGCGCAAGTTTCAGTTGCGCAAGAGGGAAAATTGCCTGAAATGCATTAAAGGCTGATAATACTCCGTGAGCTGCTCACAAGAGCAGCTCCATCGAGTCGCGGTCATTGTGCATTTTCAAGCTGAAAACAGGCCGGGACTCGGAAAAGGAGTCTCGGCCTGTTTGTGTTTTCGGCGCAAAGGAAAGGATTGAACAATGCGATTTGATGCAAAAGAATTCGGCGGACGTATCCGCGATTTGCGGAAAAAGAAGGGGATTACACAGGAACAGTTGAGTATAATGCTGAACGTTAGTGCGAACCATCTTGCAAAAGTTGAAACGGGAAGCCGCTGCTGCTCGATTGAGTTGCTGCAGGATCTTTCGTCCTGCCTGAATGTCAGAACGGACTATCTGCTGAACGGAGATGCACCGCATAACAACCATCTGAGGGAAAGACTGACGTTTCTTGCACAGGAGTTGGAAAGGCTCACGATGGACCTTCCTGCATGAGGGTAAAATCTCTGATGCGGCACTCCGGTCTTTTGCAGCCTGCTCCTTGCCAGAGCTGTGTGGACAGCAAAATAAGCGCAGCCCTTGCACCGCCTTGCCGGATGTGATAGGATGAAGAAAACCACATGAGGGAGGAAACACCATGCCTTTTTTGATGCTCCGCAACGACATCACCAAGGTGGCAGCGGATGCCATCGTCAACCCGGCGAACCGAAATCTTTTGCAGGGCAGCGGCACCAGCCACGCTATCTATCAGGCAGCAGGGGAGCAGGAGCTGACCGCCGCCTGTGAAGCCATCGGGCATTGCGATTTGGGCAGGGCGGTGTGCACCCCGGCGTTCGGTTTGCCTGCAAAGTATATCTTCCATGCGGTCTGCCCGGCATGGCACGGCGGATTTTTTGGAGAAGCAAAGCAACTGGCCGGTGCGTACAATTCTGCGCTGGAACTAGCAGCAGAATACCACTGCGAGAGCGTGGCTTTTCCGCTGCTGTCCAGCGGAAACTACGGCTACCCCAAGGAGCAGGCCTTCCGCATTGCGGTGGATACCATCACGCAGTACGTCATGGAGCACGACCTGACCGTGTATTTGGTGCTCTACGACCGGCACTCGCTGGCGGTGAGCCGCAAGCTGTTCACCTCGGTGGAGGAGTACATCGACGACCACTATGTGGTGCAGAACGATGAAAGCTACCAGTTTGACCGTCGGCGCAGAGAATCCGCAGAGCGTCGGCGCAGGTTGGAGGAAGATACTGCGCTTGCCGACCGAGAGTATCCCGCGCAAGAGTGCGCATCGCCGGTCTTTGCGACTGTGCTGAGGCAGCAGAGTGCCCCCATGGCAGCCCGCAGTCTGGAACACCTGATGGACAACCTGGGCGAGAGCTTCACCACCCGGCTGCTGCGGCTCATTGACGAGCGTGGGCTGAAGGATTCCACCGTGTACAAGCAGTCCAACATCTCCCGGCAGCACTTCTCCAAAATTCAGTGCAACCGGGACTACAACCCCAAAAAGAAGACCGTGCTTGCCTTTGCGGTTGGGCTGCACCTGTCCGAAGACGAGACCATCGACCTGCTCAAGAGTGCGGGCTATGCCTTTTCGGATGGCTCCAAGCGGGACTGGATCGTGCGGTATTGCCTGGAACACAAAATCTATAACATCAATCAGGTCAATACGCTATTGTTTGAATACGATCAGGAACAGCTGGGTGCGTGATTTGTCGCCTGCCCGTTGACCTTTTGCCCTCCAGTTTGTGGTATCCTCTTGTCAGAAAGACGGAACACCACAAAACGGAGGGCATTTATTATGAAGAAGAATCTCACAGAGCTTGTTTTTATCCTTGACCGCAGCGGCTCCATGGGCGGGCTGGAAGCGGACACCATCGGCGGGTTCAACGCTATGTTGACCCGGCAGAAGGAGCAGGAGGGCGAGGCTAACGTGACCACCATCCTGTTTGACCACGAGGTTCAGTTGCTGCACGACCGCTTTCCGCTGCACGCCGTTGCGCCGCTGACCGAAAAGGACTACTACGTCCGGGGCTGCACGGCGCTGCTGGATGCCATCGGTTACGGCGTGGAAAAGATGGTGAACATCCAGCGCCATCTGCCGGCGGACGAACGTGCCGAAAAGGTTATCTTTGTCATCACCACCGACGGACTGGAAAACGCCAGCAAGCGGTTCGGCTACGAGAAGATCCGCCGACTGATTGAGCGGGAAAAAGAACGGTACGGCTGGGAATTTCTGTTCCTTGGTGCCAACATGGACGCTGTGCAGGAGGCTGCCCGCTTCGGCATCGGGGCAGACCGGGCGGTGCGGTTCGAGAACGATGCGCAGGGCGTGGCGGTCAACTACCATGTAGTCAGCGAAACGGTCTGCCGGATGCGGCAGGCAGACTGCCCGGCATCCGTCGGCGCAGAGGGGAAAGAGGAAATCGAAGCCGATTTCCAGAAGCGGCATCAGGGGGAAAGGAGGAAACGGCCATGTTGGGAGCAATCTTGGGAGATATGGTGGGCAGCCCCTTTGAATTTGACCACAACAATTACAAGCACAAGGACTCCCCCCTGCTGAGCGAAAGATCGCACTTCACGGATGATACCGTTATGACCTTTGCAGTGGCACGAGGCGTGATCGCAGGGCAGGGAGATGCACAGAAAACCTTTGCCGAGGTGCAGCACGAAATGCGGCGTTTGGGCAAGGCATACCCCAATGCCAGTTATGGTGGGATGTTTGGTCGATGGCTGCGTGCGGAGCATCCGCAGCCCTACGGCAGCTTTGGAAACGGCTCCGCCATGCGGATGGCTGCGGCAGGCTGGCTGTTCGATACGCTGGACAAAACGCTGGAGATGGCAAAGGTGACTGCCGAGGTCACCCACAACCACCCGGAGGGCATCAAGGGCGCACAGGCCACGGCAGCAGCGATCTTTCTGGCACGCACCGGCCACAGCAAGCCGGAGATCCGGCAGTATGTTGAGCAGACTTTCGGCTACGATTTGAGCCGCACCTGCGATGAAATTCGCCCGTACTATCGCCATGTGGAGACCTGTCAGCAGACCGTGCCGGAGGCTATTATCGCCTTTCTGGAAAGCACCGGCTTTGAGGATGCCCTGCGCAATGCGGTCTCCCTCGGCGGCGACAGCGACACCCTTGCCTGCATCACCGGCGGCATTGCCGAAGCCTTTTACGGGATGCCGTCTGAATTGCAGCAGGAAACCTTGAAGCGTCTGCCGGAGGAGATGCGGGCAGCGTATGAGCTGTTCCGGCAGAACCTTGAGCGCAGGATGTGACACCGTCGGTGCTGCACAGACTCAAGCGGTATTTGAAAAACTGAGGATCTTACCGACAGAACGGCAAAACACCCGCCTGTGTATGGTGTGCAAAGCACAGTACACGGGCGGGTGCTGTTTTGTTGGGGTTTGTTCACGCCGTCAGAAGGGGGTAAAACATAATTTTTGTGGAGTTCCGTCCAGCAGATACCGGATATAGAAACGGTCGTTTTCCGTTTCCACCTGCACCTGGGTGGCGTGCTCAAAGAGGGTGCGCAGGCGGCGGTACTCTGCCCGCTGTGCATCCGTGTAGTGAGACGGCATATCCGAGGTCAGGAACACATTGCCCAACAGGGCGTTGACCGTGGCAAGGGTGCGTTTTTGCTCTGCCGTCAACTTGCAGTTTTCCTCCCGGAGGAAGAACACATCCGGGTCGCTGCCATAGGCACGGCCATTGAGCTGCCGCCGGAATAGCGTGTTGTTGATGGCCTGCTTTGTGGACACCCGCTCCCGGTGGAACAGGCGCATATACCACACATCGTCCCAGTCCAGCCCTACGTCACAGCTGACACGGCAGTAATCCACCAGCCCGAAAGCAGGCATCACCGGAACGCCGCAGCCAAGGATGGTCTTTTGTCCACACCAACTGCGCAGCAGCTCCATAGCACGGTACATCCGGGCTGCCCGGCTCTCGCGGGCGTTGCCAAAGGGGGCAGCACCGTACAGAAAATCCAGCTTGACAAGGTCGAAGCCCCAGTCGTTCAGCACCCGGTCAAATACCCGGCGCAGATAATCCAGCACGGCCGGGTTGTCGAGATCCAGCGCATAAAAGCTACTCCAGTTGCAGCCGCAGCACCACGGCGCACCGTCCACTTTCAGCAGCCAGTCTGAGTGCTGCCGGAAAAGGGCAGAGTCCTTTTCGCACACAAAGGGCGCAAGCCAGAGCCCAGCCTGAAATCCGGCGGCGTGAATTTCCTCCACCATGCCTTTCAGCCCGTGGGGGAATTTCTGCGCATCCGTTTCCAGCCAGTCGCCCACCTTGGGCTCCCAGCCATCGTCGATCTGGAACAGGTCTCCCAGACAAAGCAGGCTGCGACATCCGGTCAGGTCCTCCCGGATGGTATCCTCGGTGATGTCCTGATAGCGGTTGTACCAACTGGAATAGCCTGCCAGCTTCTTCTCCGTCCGGGGCTTGATGCCCATAGCCTGAAACCAGCCGTCGAACACCTCGGTCTCGCCGCCCTCGGCAAAAAACAGGTCGAACAGGGCAACGCTGCCGCCGGGATGCTCCACCCCGGCGCAGTCACGCTCCAGCGTCAGCAGGGCTTTGCCGCTGTCGTAGCGGAGGATGGTGTAGCCCGGCTTCTCGTCCAGCGATGCCACCAGTCGGAACTGCTTACCCTTGCGGAAATAGCAGTAGGAAAAGCCGTGGCTTTGACCTTTTTGATGCCCGTAAGGTACAAAGTGATAATCGCCGTAGCGGTCAAAGGCATATTTTTTGCGCAGAAAGCCGGGGATGTGGTCGGTACCGCGTAGCTTGTCGTTCCGGTCCAGCTCCGGGCTGTAGGTCCATGTCTGGTAGCCGTTCATGAACAGACGCTCGTCTGCTTCCATCGTCCACGGCATCTCGGCACGTACCGCCTTCAGCGTCCCGGCGGGCAGGTCTGCCGTCAAATGCAGCGCACCGCCATTCTCCGTGACCGTGCAGTTGCCTGTCTGCACGCCGCCGGAAGTTTCCGCGTACCAGTGCAGCATTTCAGTCATGGTGCGCTTCCTCCCCGTGGAGCTGTGCGCTGATCTCGGCAGCGCGGGCATCGGTCAGAACAAACTTGCGGCGGAACAGTACCAGCGCACCTGCCAGAACCAGCATGGGCAGAACGGTCATCATCAGGCGCAGACCCAGCAGCGTTCCGGCACTCTGTACTGCCACCGGGCCGGTCTCCTCCGTGTTGCCCACAAGACCGATGAGGTCCAGCCCGATGCCGGTCAGGAATACCGCCACACCGGAGGCAGCCTTGACCACAAAGGTCTGCATGGAAAAGATAACGCTCTCCTCCCGGCGGCCGGTCTTGAGCTGACCGTAATCCACGCTGTTGGAAAGGAACAGGGTGGTCAGCACGGTCAGCATTCCGTTGCAGGCGAACACCACCACGCCCGGAATGCACAGCAGGGCAAGGCTGTGGGACAGGCCGGTCAGGCAGAACACCAGCAGCGTGCCGTAGCCGCACAGCGCCAGCACAAGGCTGAGCTGAAATACCTGCGTGCTGCTGAGCTTTTTGCGCAGCAGCGGGTAAAGCACCATCATGCCAAGGATCTGTGCCGCACCGCCCACGGTGGAAAACAGGGTGTAGGTGGCTTTCCAGCCTGCACCGCCAAGGTCATATTTGAAGAAATAGATGATGAAGTTGGAGGTAAGGTACAGCGCCGAGTTGATCAGCACGATGCTGCCCACCACTACCATAGCCTGATCGTTGCGGAACAGGGCGGAGAACATCTCTTTTACGGTGGCGGTCTTCATCTCACTGGGGGTGGTTTCTTTCATGGAAATGCAGCACACCAGCTCTGTCACTGCAAAAATCACCGCTACGATCAATGCCACCCAGCGGAAGCCAGCGCGCTCGCTGTCGCCGCCGAGTGCTCCCACCAGCAGCATGGTGAACATGGCAATCAGGGCAGAGCCAACGCCTGCACAGGTACGGCCCACCATGGAAAGGTTCTCCCGGTCTTTTGGAGTGCGGGTCACGGCCGGGATCATGGACCAGTAGGGGATATCCATCATGGTATAGGTGACGCCCCACAGGATGTACACCGCGCTGAAATAGACCATCAACGCCGCTTCGTCCAGCGCCGGGGCGGCAAACAGGGCGTAGAGCACCAGCGCATTGAGCAGCGTGCCGGAAAAGATCCACGGACGGAAACGTCCCCAGCGGGTGCGGGTCTTTGCCACCAGAACCCCCATAAAGGGGTCGTTGAAGGCATCAAAGAACCGGGCAGCCATGAGCACGACGCCCACAAAGCTGGCCGAAAGCCCCAGCACATCCTGATAATAATACATGACGTAAGAAGCCGACAGGGCATATACCATATCCTTGCCCACGGCACCAATACCAAATGCGGTTTTCTGTTTCAGGGTCAGTTCCATACAGCGTCCTCCTTTTCAATGGTGAACCGCAGCACAACGGGCTGGGTCTGCGGGGCAGAAACGGTCAGCACAGCTTCTCCGGCAGTGCCCACGGTGCGCAGATAGGTTCCGGTCATGCCGCCCTCGGCAACGGCGGTCTGCGGGCCCACAAGGGCGGCGCTGCCCTCCACCGCAAACTGCACCGGGAACTGTGCGTAGGGGGCTGGGGTGCCATTCTCGTCCAGAATGCGCACCCGGACAGCCGCCATATCGTAAGTGTCTTTTTCCTGAAGAGCCGTCCGGCTGACCTTGACTTCCAAGTGCAGCTTTGCACTGGGGCAAAGGGTCACGCTGCGCACCACGTTGCCGTCCTGCACGGCATCGAACCGCCAGCGGGTAGCTTCGCCGCCCCAGTTGCCCACATATTTGCCGTAAAGCGCTACGCCATCTGCAAAGCTCATTTTGTAGTGCAGCATACACCAGCCGAATTTGACCTTGTAGGCCAGCGGCAGTCCCGCCAAGCCGTATTTCCCGGCAGCCAGCAGGCAGTCCCGCACAGCGGCCGCTTTGGACGGCGAAAAATGCTCCTGCGTTTCCAGCAGCTCGCCAATGGGATCGTCCATCACAAAGGGAGGGTGGGGCAGCGCCGTCCACTCGCTTTGGCGCAGGGCGGTGACGAACACATCGTTTTTATAAAGCTTTACCTGCTGGGCATTGCTGAAAACGTAGGCTGTGCCCAGCTGCCCGGCGGGGTTATCGCCGATGTCCATGGAGGAGCTGACCGCCAGCACCGGGTCAGCGTCACCCTGACTGGCATAGACTGCTGCCGCCAATTTGGGGTTACGGAAGCTGTCCAGCACCCCGTGGTAGCAGATGCGATCCCCGGAGCCGAAATCTTTATGGGTCTGGTAGTCGAACATACACCAGCCGAAGCACCCGGCGTGTTCCCCGCTGCCGTAAGCGGCATTCTGAACCCGGACATGCCGCAGGGCGTGTTCCTGTCGATGGGGACCATCGTCAAAGGGCTTGGTGGGGTACATGTGACCGTTGCACTCCGAGATGAGCAGCGCCTTGCCCATATCCGGGGTCACGTCCTTTTTGGGCTTTGCGCCGGGCGTTACGCCGTTGTGGGAAAAATCGTTGTAGGCGTAGACATCCTCCAGCAGATGGCTCTTTTCCAGATACCGCACGCCGGAAGTGGCGCGGCTTGGGTCCAGCTGATGGGCAATCTCGTTGGTGCGGGTGTAAAAGGCATCGTCGTCCACGCTCTCGTTGATGCGCACACCCCACAGGATGATGCTGGGGTGGCTGCGGTTTTGCAGGAGCATCTCCCGCAGCATCTCGCAGGCGGCGTCCTTCCAGTTGTCATCCCCGATGTGCTGCCAGCCCGGCAGCTCGGTGAATACCAGCAGACCCCGCCGGTCGCACTCATCCAGAAAATATGGACTTTGGGGGTAGTGGCTGGTGCGCACGGCGGTGCAGTGCAGCTCCTCCTGCAAAATGCGGGCATCCTCCCGCTGCAGGCTTTCCGGTGCGGCATAGCCGATGTAAGGGTAACTCTGGTGCCGGTTCAAGCCCCGCAGAAAGGTCTTTTTTTCGTTGAGGTAAAAGCCATCCGCCCGGAACTCCGCCGTGCGGAAACCAAAGACCACCTGTTTGCGGTCGATGGGCTGTCCGGCTGCGTTCAAAAGCTCTGCCACGGCATGATGTAAAACTGGATGCTCTGTGTCCCACGGTTGTGCGTCCGGGACGGAAAGCTGCATTTTCCCGGTTTCTGCCGCCTGTGCAGTCTGCTGGGCCAGCAGGGTGCCGTCTGCGGTCTCCAGCCGGATGCGGACCGCCACGGCTGCGGGTGTAAGCTCTGCCGTCCACTGCACCACAGCCTCTCGCAGGGTGGGCGTGTACACGAATAAATCTGTCAGGCGGCTTTCTGCCGTAGCTTCCAGCCAGACCTCCCGGTACAGCCCGCCGTAGGTCAGGTAGTCGATGACAAAGCCAAAGGGTGGAATGGCCGGGTCTTCACGGGTATCCAATTGCACGGTCAGCAGGTTTTCACCCTCCCGGTCCACAAGGTCGGTGATCTCCACCGTAAAGCCGGTATAGCCGCCCCGGTGCTGCCCGGCAACCCTGCCGTTGACCCGCACCACCGCCTGATGGGCGGCTCCGTCAAAGCGGAGAAACAGCCGGGGCGCAGCCTGTACCGGCGGCACCCGGAACCGCTTCCGGTAGCCGCAGACCATCTCGTAATCGGCCGGAGAGGCATAGTGCAGCGGCACCTCCCGGCAGGTATGGGGCAAGCGGACGGCTTGTTGTTTTGGGACAGGCAGCCCCTTGCCAAAGGCTTCCGTCCAGTGTCGTGTAAACTCCCAGTCCTCGCAAAAGCTGTGTTTCATCGCGGCAGCACTCCTTCCAGTAAAATCGAGATCATTTCCTCCAGCACAGCCACATACTGCACCCCGCTTTCTGCCAGACTGCGGTCTGCCAGAAAGCTCTCAATGGATGCGGTGATCATCTGCCGCAGCACCGGCAGGGACACCGGACGCATGACTCCCTCTGCCACAGCCTGTTCCAGCAGCGCCATGGTGGGTTCCCACCCGTTTTCCAATTGACTGCGCACCCGCGCCGCCACCACCGGGTATTTCTCGTCCAGCTCCTTCATCTGCCGCAGGTCCAGCGCGGCGTATTCTGTCGGCATGGCAATGATGACCGCCCGCAGCTTCTCCTGCAAAGTACCGCTGCCCGCCAGAACTTTCTGCTTGCAGTGGTGGATGTCCGCAAAGGCGTGGTCTACCATGTCCAGCAGAAGGGCCTCCTTGGAGGGGTAAACGGTGTAGATGGTCTTTTTGCTGATATGCAGCGACTCTGCCACCTGCTGCATGGTGAAATGCAGCCCCTGTTGACGGAATAACTGCATCGCCTGTGTGCGCACCAGCGCATCGAGCTTTTCCTGCATGAGCGTCCTCCTTGTGGAAACTGTGCTTGCTTTTCTGGTTTCCATTCTAGTGTGGAAACTGAGTTAAATCAAGTGGTTTCCGCATTTTCTGCGTTCTGCCAAGAAAGTGCAGACATTTTGCAGCAGAATGACAAAAAGAACCCCGGCGTGCCTTGAAAGCTGCCGGGGTCTTTTGCGTGCAGGTGCTTTTCCGCGGCGGCAAGCCCTCGTCAAAACTCCGGGTGCCATTCATCCCGGATGCCAATGTCGGCACAGACGATTTTTCCGCACAGCGGCGCAGAGGTTTTTGCGATATGCAGCGGTTTATAGCTGTCGAAGGTTACAGTCATATCTGCATGGACAGCACCCTCGGCAACCTCGCCGGTATCCGTGTTGATGCCGCTGGGCAGGTCTACGGCCAGCACAAAGGCACCGCTCTTGTGCAGACGGCGTATCAGCCCGCAGGCGGCAAGGCCGGAAGGCCGCAGTTCACCATGGAACCCGGTGCCGTAGAGGGCATCCACAACGGCAGCAAAACTCTGCGTTTCCAGTACAGAGCAGTCGGTGCAGATGTGCACCGGCAGGGAGTGCAGACGCTCAAAATTGCGGATGGCGTCAACGGTTTTCGGCTCGCCCTCGGCCAGAAGAACGGTCACGTTCCAGCCGTCTTTTGCCGCGGCGCGGGCAATCACGAACCCATCACCGCCGTTGTTGCCCTTTCCGCAGACCACCAGCAGTCTGCCGGGATGCGGGAACTGCTTTTGCAGTTCAGCGTAAGCAGCCAGTCCGGCATTTTCCATCATTTGCAGGTAAGGCAGACCGTGGGCATCCCCGGCGCGTTCAATCTCCTTCATCTGCGCAGCCGTCACAATGCGATGTTTCATGTTGGCACCTTCTTTCTATCTCTATTATAATGGATGAGAATGTTTGGAACAAGGTGAAAGATACCGGTGCATAGAATCTGTCCCCGGAGAGTTGGAACAAGCCCTCCGGGGGCATTTTTGTTTTTCACTCTCTTTTCCGTAGGGGAAAACCATGGTATACTGAATCCAAAGTATAGCAGTTTGCGTTTTTGATGCTCAAGCAACATCCGCAAACTGCATATCGCAAATATGCCGTTTTGATCGGCACTATTTTTGAAAATTGCGATAATAAACAGGGAGGTACCGTTATGAAGTGGGGAATTTTAGCGACCGGCACCATTGCCAAAAAGTTTGCATCTACGGTAGAGCAGATGGGCGCAGAGGGGGAGCAGCTTGTTGCCGTGGGCTCTCGGCATCTGGAAAGCGCACAGGCGTTTGCGCAGCAGTACGGCATCCCCCGCTGCTATGACTCCTACGAAGCCCTTGCCGCCGACCCGGAGGTGGAGGCCATCTATATCGCCACCCCCAACACCCTGCACTACGAAAACTGCAAGCTCTGTCTGGAGCAGGGCAAGCACGTTTTGTGCGAAAAACCCTTTACCATCAGCCCGGAGCAGGCACAGCAGCTGTACCGTCTGGCAGAGGAAAAGCACCTCTTTCTCATGGAGGCGTTCTGGATCTGGCTGCTGCCGCTGTATGACCGCCTGCGCGAGATCCTTACTGCTGGCACCATCGGGGAACTGAAGCAGATCACCTGTCAGTACGGCTTTGTGGCCTCTGGTGCCCGGAAGGACCGCAAGTTTGATTCCGGTCTGGGCGGCGGTGCGCTGCTGGATATCGGCATCTACAATCTGGGCTTTCTGCGCATCCTTACCGGACAGGACCCGGAGAAGGTGGAAACCAAAGAGGTGCACATCAACGAGTACGGTACCGACGATTACAGCCGCCTTGCACTGACCTACCCCGGCGGTTGCATGGCAGAGTCTGTCCAGACCATCGGGCAGGAGCTGGAGCGCAATGCCCGCATCCTTGGCACCAAGGGCAGTATTTTCCTGCCGGATTTCCAGCACGCCGAGACCATGACGCTGGAAGTGGAGGGCAAAGAGCCGGAGGTCATCCGCTGCCCGGTGGACATCAACGGCTTTGAGTATGAGATCCGGGAAGCAAGCCGCTGCGTCAAGCTGGGGCGTACCGGCAGCGACCGCTACACCCCGCAGGACAGCCTTGCTCTGACCCGCCTGATGTACGACACCCGCATGAGCTGGGGCATGAAGTTTGCGGGCGAGGTGTAAGCGCACACCCTGCCACAAAGGGCTTTTTTGCGTGCGAAAACCATGGTATACAGAGAGCGACAACTCGGAATTTGACAAAGGAATGTGATTGTATGAAAATGAAGCTATCTGTTATGGCTGTAATCATTTTGGTTCTCGCGATATGTGTATCGGCATGGTTTTATGGATACTACAATCGCAAAAGCAACGACAATCTTCCCACTCTGACGGCAATCGCAGAAATGAGTGAAGCCGATGTTAATAGCCTTTTGCCAGGGTACCATATTGACCAGCTTAGAGAGGTATGGGGGAAGCCTGATACCAGTGAAAACAGCACTGCATGTTGGAAACTTGGGAATGACACTACTCTCGTTGTAAGTTATAAAAATAATGGTATAATTGCGATTTGTGGCCTTAAAGACGATAGCGGTGCCTCCATAGGAGAATAACAAATTCCAGTTTGGAGAATTGAAAAAACGGAATTTCCCTATTAAGACATATAAACTCTTGACAATAAAGCTCCTATATAGTATGTTTTTAATAAACTACTATATAGGAGCTTTTGTATGGAAATGAATGGAGGATTTCTTGTCACCAAAATAAAACAGCTTGGAGACCGGATTTTCGAGAAGATTCTCAGTGAAAAGAATATTGATGCGTTTAATGGAGCCCAAGGGCGTATTCTTTATGTGCTGTGGCAGAAGGATGGTATTTCAATCAGGTCACTCTCGACTAAATGCGGATTAGCGATAACATCTCTTACGACGATGCTGGAAAGAATGGAAAATCAAGGGCTGATAAGCCGTGTTCCGTCTGAAACGGACAAAAGGAAAACGCTCCTGTTTCTGACTGAGAAAGCACATGCCTTAAAGGGCGAGTACGATTCTGTATCGGATGAGATGGGCAGTATTTACTACAAAGGTTTTTCAGAGGAAGAAATTACCCGGTTTGAGGAATGCCTCGACCGCATCAGAAAGAATCTTGAGGAGTGGCAGAAGTCATGAGTATTTGTATCAAAGATCAGATTCAGAACATGAATATCGTCATTGGCTGCACAGTGGGGTGTACATATTGCTATGCCCGCAACAACGTGAAACGCTGGCATATGATGGATGACTTCGCTGACCCTGAATTCTTTCCGGGTAAGCTCAAGATGATGGAAAAGAAACGTCCGCAGAACTTTCTTCTTACCGGCATGAGCGATCTCTCTGGATGGAAGCCGGAATGGAGAGACGAGGTATTTGCAAAGATCCGTGAAAATCCACAGCATCAGTTCCTGTTCCTTACCAAGCGACCTGATTTGCTGGATTTTGATACCGATCTGGAAAACGCATGGTTTGGCGTTACGGTGACGAGGAAAGCAGAACTGTGGCGTATTGACGCCCTTCGGAAAAACGTCAGAGCAAAACATTACCATGTTACCTTTGAGCCGTTATTCGACGATCCCGGCACAGTTGACCTTTCCGGAATCAATTGGATCGTTGTCGGCACCATGACCGGAGCTCAGAGCAGGAAGATTCATACGGAGCCGGAATGGGCATGGTCTCTGGCGGACCAGGCACATAAGCTCGGCATTCCGGTGTTTATGAAGGAAGACCTTGTCCCTATCATAGGGGATGAAAATATGATTCAGGAAATGCCGGAAGAATTTAATAAAGTGTTAGAGGTACAGAAATCATGGAAGAAGTAATAAATGGAATCCTCATTCGTGAGGTGGAAACAAAGAACATCATGACGAAGTCTAGTCTGCCGGTAGGCGGTTACTCGGTCAATCCCTATGTGGGCTGTACACATGCCTGCAAGTATTGCTATGCTTCTTTTATGAAGCGCTTTACCGGGCACACGGAAGAATGGGGCACTTTCCTTGATGTGAAGCATTGGCCCGAAATTAAAAATCCGAAGAAATATGCCGGACAGCGTGTGGTCATCGGTTCTGTGACAGATGGCTACAATCCACAGGAGGAGCAATTTGGGAATACCAGAAAACTTCTGGAGCAGCTGATCGGCAGTGACGCAGATGCTCTGATCTGCACAAAGTCTGATCTTGTGGTACGAGATATTGATCTGCTGAAGAAGCTTGGACGAGTAACCGTTTCATGGTCGATCAACACACTGGATGAAAATTTCAAGAACAATATGGACTCTGCTTCGAGCATTGAGCGGCGTATCGCTGCTATGAAGCAGGTATATGAAGCAGGTATCCGTACAGTCTGTTTCGTATCCCCGGTATTTCCCGGTATCACGGATTTTGAAGCCATCTTTGAGCGGGTAAAGGATCAGTGCGATCTGTTCTGGCTCGAAAATCTCAATCTTCGAGGCGGTTTCAAAAAGACAATTATGGATTATATCGCCGAAAAACATCCTGATCTTGTGCCACTTTACGACGAGATCTATAACAAGCATAACCGCAGCTACTTTGAAGCACTTGAAGTAAAAGCCGCGGAAATGGCTAAGAAGTATGATTGTCCCTTTGTGGATAATGAAATGCCTTATGGAAGAGTCCCGCAGGGACATCCGGTGATCGTAGATTATTTCTATCATGAGGAAATCCGAGGGACAGAGAATACCGGAAAAAGAAATCGCTAACTTCCAGTTTGCCGGGTAGACAGACATCTAAAAAACATGCAAAAACGAGGAAATTGCCATGGTACTATATTTTTCGGGAACCGGCAACAGCCGGTATCTGGCGCGGCGCATTGCCGAAGGGTTGGAGATGCCGCTTTACGACCTGAACGCCTGCATCAAGGCAGGGAATACCGCCCCGGTGCAGACCGGGCGGGATGTGGTGCTGGTCACGCCTACCTACGCATGGCGCATCCCCAGGGTGGTGTCGGAGTGGCTGGGCAAGACCACGCTGACCGGGGCAGAGCGTATCTGGTTTGTGATGGATTGCGGCAGCGAGATCGGCAATGCAGCAGGCTATAACCGGCAGCTTGCGGCGCAAAAACACCTGCAGTATATGGGCACAGCCCAGATCATCATGCCGGAAAACTACATTGCCATGTTCAATGCACCCCGGAATGAGCAGGCACGGAGCATCGTGGAGCAGACAGAGCCTGCACTTCAGGAGATACTGACCCGGCTCAAAGCCGGGCAGGAGTTTCCTGCGCCGAGAGAGAACCTCTATGACCGTTTTATGAGCGGCCCGGTGAACCCGGTGTTCTATCGGTTTTTTGTAAAAGCGGATGCCTTCCGGGCAACGGATGCCTGCATCGGCTGCGGTAAGTGCGTGGAGCTGTGCCCCCTGAACAACATCCGTCTGGAAAACGGCAAACCGGTCTGGGACAAGGACTGCACCCACTGCATGGCGTGCATCTGCTACTGCCCCAAAGAAGCCATCGAGTACGGCAAGAAGAGCAGGGGAAAGCCACGGTATCACTTTGAAGCACTGGAAAAGAATCAGGACGTATGAAGAAAAAACGATGATGGTAAAAAGTATATGAAGTATTTATACTTACATGGATTAGGACAAAAACCAGACAGTTGGGACAGAGTAATAAAAGAAACGAAGGTCTCGGACAGCAGCGTCTGCTTGAGTTTGGCAGAGATGCTGGAGGACAAAGCGGCCACTTATGGGGAACTGTATGCTGCATTTTCAGGAGAGTGTGATAAGGAACATGATGAAATCGTCTTGTGCGGGCTTTCCTTGGGTGCTGTTCTGGCACTTAATTATGCGATAGACCATCCGAATAAAGTAAAGGCACTGGTGCTAATTGCAGCACAATATAAAATGCCTGAAAAGCTATTGAAGTTCCAGAATATGCTGTTTCGCTTTATGCCGAATACAATGTTCAAGCAATTTGGATTCAAGAAAGCCGATGTGATCAGTTTGTGCGGTACGATGACGGAATTGGATTTCGGGGATTCATTATGTAAGGTGTCCTGTCCGGCATTGATCGTTTGTGGGGAAAAGGACAACGCAAACAAAAAAGCCTCAAAGGAACTTGCCAGTTATTTGAGCGATTCCCACTTCCATGAACTTCTGAAAGCAGGTCATGAAGCAAACATAGAATCTCCGGAGGAATTGGCAACAGTGTTACAGAAATTTTATGATAATGTCGAATAAACTACGATTCATCAAAGAAAGAGGATTGTAAAATGAACGTCGAAGAACGGGCGGCACAGGCTGCCGCATGGAAAGCTACTGGACAGTGCAACTGTGCACAGGCGGTGCTGAAGGCATTTGAGGACAAGCTGCCGGTGGATGCCGACACCCTGATGAAGCTGGGCGCAGGCTATGCCGCCGGCATGGGCTGCATGGAGAGCACCTGCGGCGCACTGATCGGCGCTGTGATGGTGGCGGGCATTGTCACCGACGGCAAGGGCACACCCCGCATTTCCAAGGAACTGCTGCAAAACTTTCAGGAAAAGTGCGGTGCTACCATCTGCAAGGATCTGAAGGGGATAGAGAACGGCGCACCGCTGTGCCCGTGCCCGGAGTGCGTCCGCAACGCTGTTCTGGCACTGGGCGAGGTGCTGAGAAGAAGGGCTGCAAAATCCTGAATGGTCTTGGTATGTCCAGCTCCAGAGGGCTGCTCAGATCGAATTATGGATCGGATAGAAGGCTCCACTGGATGTGATGCGAAAAGAATTAAAGGAGATTATCAGGGAAGAAAATGAGAAGACGCAGACGGAATGATTCTGTAATTCCGTCACTTCATGGGAGATAAATGTTATAGTGAATTTATAGCGAATAGAGAAACGCGATAGCGTAGTAAGCAATCATTTCAGATGATCAAGGTTTGATCAGAGAGGAGAAGAATATGAACAACTATTGTATGATCCAGAACTCCAAAACGTTTGCATTTTCCGCAGAGAATCCAACCGGTGTACGCGCAGGTGGTTCCCAGGGCGGTGACTGCACCAAGCTTCGTCCGACCGTGACGATTCCTGCAGGGGAAACCGTAACTCTGGTAGATGCTGCAGGACCGGGTGTGATCCAGCATATGTGGTTTACCGGATATGTAGGGCACCATTTTATCATCCGTATGTATTGGGATGATCAGGAATATCCGTCTGTGGAAGCTCCGCTCTCTGCATTCTTCGGATGTGCCTATGATGAAAATTTCGTGGACAGGGATGGCAAATATCCGGTGTTGAATTCTGCCATGATGCTGGTAGCTCCTGGTCGCGGCTATAACAGCTATTTTGAGATGCCGTTCCATAAGAGAGCTCGGATCACGATGGAAAACCGTGGTGACAAGGATGAAAATCTCTATTATATTATCACCGGAGCTTATCAGGAGATTCCAGCGGAAGCTGGTTATTTCCATGCCACCTATCGCCAAGAGCACCCGGTTCAGAAGGGTCGTACCTACACAATCGTTGACGGAATCGAAGGCAGGGGACAATTTGTCGGTGTGACTCTGGCAACTGGTATGAATGGCAACAATACCTGTTGGGTAGAAGGCGAAGCCCGCATGTATCTGGACGATGATCCGTATCCGTCTATCCACTATACCGGAACTGAAGACTACTTCGGCGGTTCCTATGGATTTGGAAATGACATCATCATCAAGAGCTATCAGACCTTCAGCGGCTTATATACAGGCATGTATGCAATCTATGGAGACAACCGGGAATTCTATAACGGACAGCAGAGATTCCTGCTGTATCATTTCCATATTGCAGACCCGATCCGTTTTGAGAATAAGTTTCGTATGACACTCGACAACATGGGCTGGACCGGACCGCGTTACGATGATTACACCAGTGTTGCTTATTGGTATCAGACCCTGCCGTCCGCACCGCTGATGCCACTGCCGACAGATGCAGAGATGTGTATGAGATAATAGAACCAGATTGGAGATGTCAGATAGATTGGTTTTAACCTTGCGACACGTCGCATCGGTTATATCGGACTGACATCAGAGATTTGCCGGAAAGGATAGAGGTATTATGCTACTGGAAAAGAAGTTTTTGGAATTTCATCGTTATGCCAGCAGCCACAATCTGCCGCTGGAAGCTATCAGTGTCGGAGATGAGAACAAGGTACTCTGTGAGATGCACTACGCAGCAAATGCACCGAGAAATATTTATTCACATACCAAGAGTTTTACGGTAACAGCAGTTGGACTCGCAATAGAAGAGGGAAAACTAAGCCTGGAAGATCATGTGGCGGAAGTGTTTAAAGATAAACTTCCTTCAAATCCGGATCCAAATCTGGAGAAGATTCAGTTGAAACATCTGCTCTGCATGTCCAGTGGCTTTGGTAAGGCACTTCTGATGAATGCGGACAGACGTCCGGGCGTCGGCGCACCGGATTATGAGAAATATATGATGGCACAGCCGGTTCCTGTGGAGCCAGGCAGTGCATTCTGCTATTCCTCTGCCGACAGTATTCTGGCTGCTCATATGGTAGAACGGGCCGTTGGCAAGCGGATGGGAGAGTATCTGTATGAGAAGGTATTCCAGCCCCTTGATATGGGATGGCCGCTCTGGGAGCATGATCCACAGGGACATCCGAATGGCGGCGGAGGTATGTATCTGACTTGTACCGAGATGATGAAACTGGGACAGCTCTATCTGGCTGAGGGTAACTGGAAGGGCGAGCAGATTGTCAGCAGGGACTGGGTGCAGGAGGTGTCCACCCCGAAATTTACCTTCGAGCCATCTGCAGATCTCTGGCATGTAGGATATGGCTATCAGTTCTGGATCAGTCCATATCCAGAATCCTATCGTGCTGATGGCGCATTCGGACAGATTACAACGATTCTCCCAGAGAAGGGATTGGTTGTTTCCATCCAATGTCCGGAGCGAGGTAATTTCGATCAGGTGAAACGTGCGCTGCATGAACATTTTCTGATGGAATTGTAAGAATAGACTTGCAACAATATGCTATAATTTGCCCAGAAACCGTACTTTTGGCTGAAAAGGCTTAAAATCAAGGCTTGTAGGGAATGTGGATGGGATTTGTACCCCCATTTGTACCCCTGATTTCTCAAAAACATGAGATTTTATGAGAAAATATGAGAGAATACATGATTTTGAAAAAGTTCCATAGAGCCAGTAAAATCAGGGCTTGAGACGATATGAGAGGATATAAGAGATTATGATAAAAGTATTATTCATCTGCCATGGCAATATCTGCCGCAGCCCTATGGCGGAATTTGTGATGAAGGACTTAGTGGAAAAGGCGGGAATTTCCGCACAGTTTGAAATTGCCTCGGCGGCCACAAGCACCGAGGAAATTGGCAACCCGGTCTATCCGCCTGCCCGGCGCAAGCTGGCTGAGCATGGCATCTGCTGTGCAGGCAAGACCGCCCGGCAGATGACCCGGCGGGACTATGAGACCTACGATTATCTCATCGCCATGGACCGCAACAACCTGCTGAATATGGTGCGGTTTGTGGGCAGTGACCCGGAGCATAAGGTCTCATTGCTGATGGAGCACACCAGTCGCCCTGGCGATGTGGCAGACCCGTGGTACACCGGGGATTTTGAAGCCACATGGCAGGATGTGCTGGAGGGCTGCACCGCCCTGCTGGAAGAGCTGCGATAAAAGGGAAAGGGGATGACGAAACGTTATTGCAAGGGCGAACGGTTTGCTGACCTGTCGTTTGCCGGGGAAGTCTTTGATAGTATAAACCTATTGACATGGTAAGAAAATGGGCTTATACTATCCCCAACACAAGGAAGGGAGCGCAGACAGATGAAATATACAGCAGATGCCCGGCACAGGCTGCCTGGGCGAATGCGCTGCTCCCAGACAAATTTCCGGCAGACAGACTGAGAAAAAACAGGAAGATGCCGTTGTCTGGGAGAAGCGCCCGAACATACTTCGTCACAATAAAAGGAGAACCGACAATGGCTGATTGTAAACTGTGGAACGCACTGAAAAATGCTAAAAAATATCGCTGGGTGGAACTTTCTCACTCGCTGAACAACGAAAGCCCCTACTGGTCCGGCATCCCGGAAGGCTCTGTGGAGCTGGCAAAGACCGTGTGGGACTGGGGCAAGCCGGAACTGGAATGCTTGATCCAGACCTTCAAATTCCCCGGACAGTTCGGTACCCACATCGACTTCCCGGGGCACTTCATCAAGGGCAAAGCATTGTCCGAAAGGTACGATGTGAACGACCTGATCTTCCCGCTGGTGGTCATCGATATTTCCCAGCAGGCCAAGAAAGACCCTCGCTACGCTGTGACGGTGGAGGACATCAAGGCCTATGAAGCAAAGTACGGTCCTATCCCGGATGGTGCGCTGGTGGCTCTGCGCAGCGACTGGTACAAGAAGTGGCCGGATATGGATGCGCTGTCCGGCATCGACGCAGAGGGCAAAGAAAATGCCCCCGGCTGGTCGCTGGAAGCATTGGAGTATATCTACAAGGTGCGCAACGCCGCCGCCAACGGCCACGAAACGCTGGATACCGATTCCTCTGCGGTGGCGGAGGAAAAGGGAGACCTTGCCT
Organism: Faecalibacterium sp. Marseille-Q3530; assembly: GCF_017377625.1. Taxonomy (NCBI): domain Bacteria; kingdom Bacillati; phylum Bacillota; class Clostridia; order Eubacteriales; family Oscillospiraceae; genus Faecalibacterium; species Faecalibacterium sp. Marseille-Q3530. The sequence goes on from NZ_JAFREH010000013.1 coordinate 86,023, forward strand.
GCGAGCGCTATGTTCTGGACAACGACAAGCTGCAGGTGGAGGTGCTTGCAAATCTGGATAAAGTTCAGCCTGCCGGTGCGGTGGTCATCGTTTCTTATCCCCGCATTGAAGGTGCAACCGGTCTGCCTGCACGGGTCTGGGCCATTACCGAATAAGAGCGGAGAAGTGGGAAAATGTCCTTTGAAAAAGCAAAAGCAGACCTGGAAGAAAAAGGTCTGGGAGACCATGTCATTGTGCTGAACGAGTCCTCAGCTACGGTGACCGGCGACAGCGACCGCACCGCCCGCGCCATTGCGGCGCAGGTGGGGGCACACCCCGCATTTCCAAGGAACTGCTGCAAAACTTTCAGGAAAAGTGCGGTGCTACCATCTGCAAGGATCTGAAGGGGATAGAGAACGGCGCACCGCTGTGCCCGTGCCCGGAGTGCGTCCGCAACGCTGTTCTGGCACTGGGCGAGGTGCTG
>NZ_JAFREH010000013.1:86585-96107 GCF_017377625.1 Faecalibacterium sp. Marseille-Q3530
GCAAAACTTTCAGGAAAAGTGCGGTGCTACCATCTGCAAGGATCTGAAGGGGATAGAGAACGGCGCACCGCTGTGCCCGTGCCCGGAGTGCGTCCGCAACGCTGTTCTGGCACTGGGCGAGGTGCTGGGAGAGTAAGATGAAGAAGATCTTGTTTGTTTGCCACGGCATTATGTGATACATACTGTGGGACCGATATGGAATGGTGGAAGGAATAGAGAAGAGGAGCTTCTTGCTAACTGCTATTTTAATTCTATGAAGCTGGCTAGGGATAATGGAATCAGGTCTATTGCATTTCCTTCCATATCAACAGGAGTATATAGTTTTCCGGTGGAGCTTGCAGCAAAGATTGCGGTACGTACAGTTGCCAGATTTCTGCAGGAGAATCCGGGGCAGTTTGATTTAGTGGAATGGGTGCTATTTGATTCTCATACCGAATCGGTGTATGAAGCAGAAGTTACGCTCTATTATAATATACGAATTTAGTTTATTTGAATCAAAGCAAAAAGCTCAAAAAGGAGAGATTATTCATGGTTTTATTGGTTGTAGATGCACAGAATGGTATCGTGGATGAACGCTTATATGAGTTCAGAAAGTTTGTTGGTAATATCAAAAAGCTGATTGGAGCAGCTCGAGAACAAGGCATAGAAGTTATTTATGTACAGCATGATGATGGACCTGATACCGGATTCTCTATCGGGGATGATGAGTTTGAGGTTTATTCCGAGTTTCAACCGATGCCTGATGAAAAACGGTTTATCAAATCCGTATGCAGTGCGTTCAAAAAAGAGAGTGGTCTGCTTGAGTATCTGACTGCAAAGGAAGAAAAAGACGTGATGATTTGTGGCATTATGACTGATTTCTGTATCAATGCCACGGTAGAGGCTGGTTTTGAGCATGGCTTACACATGATTGTTCCTGCCTATGCAAATTCTACGCAGGACAATGAGTACATGACTAGGGAACAGGCTTACCATTACTATAATGAATTTCTCTGGCCTGAACGATATGCAGACTGCGTACCAATGGACAGGGCATTGGAATTACTCAAAAAATGATATAGCGTAAACGGTCTTTGCTGAATACCTTTGTTACCGAAATGATAGATCTCCCAGCCAAAAGGAGGCTGCTGCACAAATACTGCGCAACAGCCTCCTTTTTTATAGTTCAGATGAATCGGCAAAAGCCCAGCCAGCAGCCCAGTAGGAAGAAGAGCAACACTTTACCCAGCACCGGCAGCCATAGACGCTTGCACAAGGTGGTATCCCACCGGTGGATGTTCTGCTTGGGGCAGGTGCCAACGCAGGCTTCACAGGCGATGCATTCCCCGCTGCGCAGGCTGGTTTCTTCCAGCTTCAGGCACACCGGGCACTGCTGTTTACAGGCATTGCAGCCTGGGATGCAGCCGTCGCTCTGCCGGTGCAGCCGCGCAAATGGCAGCACCGGCAGCAGGGCAAACACCGCTCCCATGGGGCAGAGGAACTGACAGAAGAACCGGGGCTGCACCGCCATACCCAGCAAAATGAGCACAAGCAGCCCGATGCCCACACCAAAGCCTTCCGGCGGCAGATGCAGAGCCGTCAGGCGGGAAAACACCTCCCACGGGCTTGCGCCGGTCAGCATCTTTTCCTGCCGGGTCACATACAGTGCTACCAGCCATGCCAGCAGCAGATATTTGACCTTCTGCCCCAAAAGCACCGCCCGCTCCGGCAGACGGAGCTGCTTTTTGCGGTGGAACAGCTTTTTCTGAATCAGCTTGGAAAGCGCCCAGACGGCATCGCCCAAGCTGCCGAAGGCGCAGGCGTACCCACAGAAAAAACGGTCGAAAAGCAGAGTGAAGCCGCACAGCCCCAGCAGGGAAAGTGTGAAGCTGTCCACAGAGAGCACTTCGCCTGCACCGATGTGCAGAAAGATCTGTTTTACCCCGGAAAACCCGGCCATGAATGCGCCCGGCATGGACACAAAGAAGAACAACTGCACCCCGGTGCGCAGCCATGTACGGCGCTTCTTGTCCCGCTGACGCTGCTGCGCCGCTGTTAAAGGCTTTGCCTGTGTTTTTTCCATCATCCTGCCGCCTTTCCCAGTGCGTTTTCTACCGCACCGATAAGTCCTTCTGCCGTGAGGGTAGCGCCGGAAACGGTATCCACCTCAGCAGACTGCACTGCCAGCATCTCATCCAGCAAAGGCAGCGCCTGCTTATAGTAGGGCTTATCCTCGCCGGAAGCATCCAGCACCGCAATATCGGTCATTTTTCCGTTCTGGATAGTCACCGACACCCGAATGACATCGCCAAAACCATAGGCGCTGCCCTCATAGATGCCGTCCCGGTAGCCGCTCTGCTTTGCCTGTGCTGCGCTCTGCGCCTGCAAAACGGAAGCATTGTAGGCTTCAACTTCGGCAATTTCCTGCTTGCGCTGGCTTACCGCTGCCGCCCGAATCAGCGCCACCTGCTGGTATTGCCACAGTACCCCCAAAATTAGCAGCAGGTTTACCGCCCGGAGGAGAAAATTTTTGTATTTCATTCTGCTGCTCCTTCCGTTTCAGATTCAATCCCGGTCTCTTCCGGCGGCAGTGCCGGCTCGGATGTCGGCAGCACTTCCTCAGAAGATGCCGGTTCCGGTTCAGAGGATGCCGGTGCGTCTGCCGGGAAAAGCTGCTGCCATACTTCCTTGAGCCACACGGGAACGGCGCTCTTTTCCTCCGGCTGCACCACCTCCACGGTGGGCGCGGTGACCGGCGTTTCCTCGGACTCTGCTGCTTCATACGGTGCGGTTTCCTCTGCCGTCTCTTCCGATGCAGTCTGCTCCGGAGCGGTTTTCTCTGCCGGGGCAACAGCGGCCTTTGCCAGTGCCAGCTTGACTGCGTTCAGAATTCCGGTGGAGGAGTAGGTGGCGCCGGAAACAGTATCCACGTTGGGGCTTTGTCCCTCCAGAATGGCGGGGATGACCTGTTTTGCCTGGGAGAGATATTCCTCCTCGTCCTCGGCGCTCAGGATCGTAATATCGGTAATTTTATCCTCTGCCACCGTGACCTGCACTGTGATCTGCCCTTCAAAGCCCATGGCTTCGGCAGTGTAGATGCCGTCCAAGTAGATGGAGGGAGCCGTAAATTCCTCCACCACAAGCGTTGCAGCGGGCTTTGGCTGGGGTGGCAGGGGATTGTTGACCACCTCGCCGGTCAGGGCGTTCTGCACTGCGCCCAGAATGCCCCGGCTGGTGTAGGTGGCCTCGGAAACGGCATCCACCTCCCAGCTCTGAGTCTCCACCACGGTGGTCAAAAGCCGCTTGGCACGCCGCAGAAACTGCTTGGTCTCGTGGGATGCGTCCAAGATCTCCACCTCCGTGATGCTGCCGTTTTCCATGGTGACCTGTACTCGGACGGCACCGCCGTAGCCCCGGGAAGAGCCGACGTAAACGCCGTCGGCATAGGGCAGCTTGGGCAGGGTTTCTTCCTCCGCTTCGGAGGAAGCGGCTTCCACCGGCTGCTCCACCACGGTTGTCAGCTTTTCCGGCACGGCGGCCAGCACCGGAACGGTGCGGGGCAGGGCAAAAAGTACAGCTGCCGCTGCCGCCACCGCCGGGAGCAACTGCACCAGCGGCAGCAGTGTATGGCATCGTTTTTTGTTCATTCCAACTCCTCCTGACACGGAAAAGCAAGGCCGCCTGATGCCAAGCGACCTTGCCGTTTTGTACTGTATTTGCTAAATCAGGCAGCTTTCCGCGACCTCACAGCGCCACGCTGACCGGCAGGACATACACGCCGTCGGCGGTGTAGAAGGTGATCTGAGTAACAGTCTTGCCGATGATGGATGCAAAATAAGGATCATCGGCATTGAAGCCCAGCTTGGTACCATGCCAGATGTTGGTCACATGATGCAGGCCGTACTCACTGCCATCGGCGGTGGTCAGAACTACGCCGTAGACCTTGTTGGCCTTGTAGTCCAGATCAAAACCGGAGATTTTCATCTCGTAGGTGGTGTGGTGACCGTTGGTATTCAGCTCCACAGTGGTGCCCTCTACGGTGGTCTCGGTGGCGTGGACCTTGCCAAACTCCCACTTGCCGCTCAGCAGGTTATACCATGCGGTGATGTAGTAGGCAGGGGTCTCACTGAGCTTGTAGTAAGCGTAGCTCTCGTTCTCAAACAAGGCATCTGCGCCGGTGTAGGTGGTGGTGGATTCCTTGCCCTTCAGGGTAACGGTAATGTCGTAGCTGTCGGCATCGGTGACCTGCTTTGCGTTCTTCAGCGCCCACGGGGTCAGCACCTTGACCGGGAAGGAAACGCCGGTGATGTCGGTGCCATCTGCGTTGACGTGGTAGGAACCGGCGGCAAGGTTGCCCGCACGGGTCTTGTTCTTGGTGGCGCTGGTCACAGCGTCGATCTCAGATGCGTTGTCCACACCGGCAGCCTTGTAGAAGTCGGCGTAGGGGATGTTCATCTGGACATAGCTGGAGGTCAGGCTGTTTTCCTGTTCTACCTCTTCCGCAGCGAAGGCCGGGACTGCCACAGCGCATACCAGCATAGCGGCCGCAAGTGCACCTGCAAATACTTTTTTCAATCTCATGGTAACACACCTCTATCTCAGTTTTGAAAAAAACAGTTAGCTTTACCTAACAATTGATGCAAAAAAATGCAGAGGCAAAGCGCCTCAGATGGTTAGGCAAAACAAATTCACGAAGTAAAAATAGCACTCCCACCGGGCGTTGTCAAGTAGAAACCGGAAAGTTTGCAGAGGTGAATTTTTCGATGCAGGAAACGATCTGCATCCTCTATACCGCAAAGCCCTTGACCTTTTTGCCGGAGCGCAGTATACTGCTTGTACAGTTAGTTATATTTAACCGCAAGGAGGTACTACATGATACAAGACGCATTCTGGGGAATTTTGATCCCCTTTCTGGGCACAAGCCTTGGGGCGGGCTGTGTGTTCTTTTTGAAAAACTCTCTGCGTGACGGCATCCAGCGCGCCCTCACCGGCTTTGCCGCCGGAGTGATGGTGGCGGCATCGGTATGGAGCTTGCTGATCCCGGCTATGGAGCAGGCCGCAGATCTGGGCAGGCTGGCATTTTTCCCGGCGGCGGTGGGTTTCTGGCTGGGTATCCTGTTTCTGCTGCTGCTGGACCATCTCATCCCGCATCTGCACCAGAACAGTTTGCAGGCCGAAGGGCCAAAAAGCCAGCTCCAGCGCACCACCATGATGGTTCTGGCAGTGACGCTGCACAACATCCCGGAGGGCATGGCAGTGGGCGTGGTTTACGCCGGGTATCTTGCTGGGACTACTCAGATCACCGCCGCCGGGGCGCTGGCACTTTCCCTTGGCATTGCCATCCAGAACTTCCCGGAGGGGGCTATCATCTCCATGCCCCTGCGGGCGGAAGGAATGAAAAAGGGCCGGGCGTTCTGGGGCGGCGTGCTGTCCGGCATCGTAGAGCCCATCGGGGCAGTGCTGACGATTTTGGCGGCAGGCATCGTGGTGCCCGCGTTGCCCTATCTGCTCAGCTTTGCCGCCGGAGCCATGCTGTATGTGGTGGTGGAGGAACTGATCCCGGAAATGTCGCAGGGGCAGCACTCCAACGTTGGCACGGTATTTTTCGCGGTGGGCTTCAGCGTGATGATGGTGCTGGATGTGGCACTGGGGTGACGGTTGGAACCCTCGAAGGCGAAATCTTTTTCGGAATCTCCGAAAATGCCTAAACTTCTTGACAGAGGAGACGGCAGGGCGTATTATTTTGGTAGAAAGACCGCTGAGAAGCGGCTTTTTATAGAATGAAAAGTTAGTTTTATCTAACTTTCGGCACGAGGAATTGCTGGCCTGTCACCCGGAGCAGTGGGCGCATCTGGTAAAAAGCATTGCATTGTGAACGGTAAACAGAAAGAAGGTGGCATTATGTCCTTTTTTGAAAACACCCGAAAGCCCGTAGGCCTTGGCGGGAAGATCATGGTTGCTATGATGAACTTTGGACACAGCGCAATGGCAGAATGGGGGCTGCGCTTTTTACAGCCTGCCCCGGATGCCATGGTGCTGGACTGCGGCTGCGGCGGTGGAGCGAACATTAAAACGCTGTTGAAACTGTGCCCCAACGGCAAGGTGCAGGGCATCGACTACTCAGCCGTCAGCGTGGAAAAAGCGCGAAAAGTCAATGCCAGAGCTATTGCGGCAGGACGGTGTGCCGTGCAACAGGCAAGTGTGGCAGAGCTGCCGTTTGAAGCGGAGCAGTTTGATGTGGTGACTGCCTTTGAAACAGTCTATTTCTGGCCGGAACTTGCGCAGAATTTCCGAGAGGTTTATCGAGTGCTGAAGCCCGGCGGAATCTTTTTCATCTGTAACGAAGCAAACGGCGAAACAACAAAAGACGACAGATGGACACAAATTATCAATGGGATGACCATCTATACGGATACTGCATTGAAAGAGTATCTGGAACAAGCAGGATTTTGTCAGATCCAAAGCCACAAAAATAAAAAGGGCTGGCTGTGCATCACAGCACAGAAATGAGGTGCGATCATGTCGAAAAAGGCAACGGAATTTCAAAGAAAAGCAATGAGCTGGATGTACCGGGGCAAGGAAATCTTCAAGCCTTTGAACACTGGCTGGATCGACGAGAATGTTGCCTGCGTGCGCGAATGGGTGGCGAACATCTTCTTCTACCGCAAAGGCGATACGACCATTATGGTCGATGCGGGATACAACTACGACCGCCTTGCCGAAAAAATGGGCTGGCTTGGGATTGATCCGAAGTCGATACACCATATCCTTATCACCCATCAGGACACCGACCATGTGGGTGCGGTGGAAGCAGACAGTCAGGGGCTGTTCCGGAATGCGATGCTGTACATCGGCGAGATCGAGAACCGGTATCTGATCGGAGAAGCACGCCGCAAGGTTATTTATCATCTCTATAAGCTGCCGCAAGTGACCATCTACAACGAAAAGCAGCTGCTTCACGATGGAGAGGTCTTTGATATTGACGGCGTCAGAATCGAGTGTTTTCTGGTTCCCGGTCATACATGGGGACACATGGTCTATCTCATTGACGATAAGTACCTTTTTACTGGCGACACGCTGTGGTTTGGCGCGGACGGCGGCTACAGCTTCATTTCCTCGCTGGCGGAGGACAATAAGCTGGCTGTGCAGTTACTGGCGGAGCTGGAGCGGAAACTGCGCGCACGTGGGCTGCATCCATATTTCATCACCGGTCACACGGGATGGACGGACAATTTTGCCTTTGCGTTTGCCCACAAAGACAAGAGCTGTTCACCATTCAAAAAACGAGTACACGACCCATCGGCACCCTATGATGCCTACGACGAATCGGACGACACCGAAGAAAATGCAAAGAGCGGTTTTCTAAAAGGCGTGGGAAGATGAAGGACAGCGAATTACAAATTGACCGTAGCTGCCATGTGCTATATTCCAAACCCTGCAAAAAAGAAATTCTGGCGAAAATCGCCCTGCACTATCCGGAAGCAGAGTGGGAGACAGTATGGGAAAAGGTGCAGCGGCAGTACGCGGTCTTTCTCTCCGACTGGCGCACCGACTTGGGCGGCAAAAAGAACTTCCACAACGGCGTAGGCGGCACCTACGACTGCATCGCCATTATGTGCTATTACGATGTGTGCCGGGATGTGACCACATTCCGTGAAATTGAAGAGATGGAGGAAAAACTGATTCTTCCAACTTTCCGCAAGCTGAAATTTGTGGACTGCAACAAGCCGTTCTGGAGGAAGCTGATGTACAAGGCGTTTGTTCGTGCGAAAAGCGGCTGCGACAAATGGCACGATTATGAGATGTCGGTTGCGCCTTATGAAACCGACAAGCCTATTTATTATGAATTTACGGCGTGCCCGGCGGCGGAATTTGCCAAGCGGTTCGGATTTACGGACATTATGCCCGCCCTGTGCAATGTGGACTATGTGTCCATGGAACTGCTCCATGCCAAGCTCGTGCGGACGACCACCTGCGTGGACGGCTGCCGATGCGACTATACCATCTGCGGCGATAAGGATCCATACGTAAAGGAACATCCCGAATACCGGGATGAAAACGGATACAGGAGGAATAAGGAATGCTTTTACAGGTGATTCTGGAAGGTCTTGGGCTGGGAATCCTGTTGGTTCTCGTCTGTGCCGTTGGCATCCGCAAAGGGGCTGTTGGGATGGTGCATCTTTACAGCCCGGCGGTGCAGCAGCGGTGCGTGAAGCTGGGACTTACAACACACGAGAAAATCAAGCGAAATTCTCTGATTTTCAAAGCCGTTTGCATTCCCGGCTATATCAGCTATGTGCTGGTCTGTGTCTATGAGATAAATGGTGCGAAAGGCTTTGCGGCGGGCTTCTGGCAGCTGCTCGTCATCTTGTCCGTTATGAATCTCATGGACCGCCTGTTGGTTGACGGCTATTGGGTGGGGCACACGAACGCATGGGCGATCCCCGGAACGGAGGATCTGAAGCCCTACATTACTGCAAAAGACAAGCAGAAAAAGTGGCTGTTCGGCACAGTGGGCATGGCAGTTATAGCGATGGTGCTGGCGGCAATGATGACTGTTTTTACTCACTGAGGGAGGAATCTATGAAATACAAAATCGAAAAAAACACCGTGCAGGAGACGCTGATCCTCCCGCTGTATTCCCGGAAGCTGTGTACCGAACTGTACCCAAACCTTTATCGGGACGAAACAGCGGTGCATCTGATTGACCAGATCGACTACGATTTTTCGCAGGCAGAGAAAAACTCCCGCAGCCTGATGCAGCGGTTCGGTGCGCTGGAGGTGGCCATGCGGCAGAATGACCTTGCCTTTGAGGTGCGGGCGTACCTGAAAAACCACCCCTGTGCGGCGGTAGTCAACCTGGGCTGTGGGCTGGATAACACCGGCAGAGCCTGCGACAACGGCAGATGCAAGATCTACAATCTGGACTTTCCCGATGTCATTGCCTTGCGGCAGCAGCTGCTGCCCGCCGGGGAGCGGGAGCAAAACATCCCCTGCGACCTGAAAGACCCCGCATGGTTTGACAAGATCGATGCCTCCGGCGGGGCGGTGTTTTTTGCCTCCGGGGTGTTCTATTACTTCCTGACGGAGCAGGTCAAGGCGCTGGTGCAGGGGATGGCAGATGCTTTTCCCGGCGGGGTGCTGGTGTTCGATGCCGCCAACCGCACGGCGGTAAAGATGATCGCCAAAACATGGCTCAGGACGGCGAAAATCAAGGATGTGGGCGCGTATTTCGCGGTTTCCGACGCGGAAAGGGAGCTTTCTCCATGGGACAGCCGTTTGCAAGTGTCCAGCCGGGGCTATATGCTGGGGTACAACGATTTGAAAGACCCTTCCGTCAGCGGTTTTTTCCGGTTCCTTGCAAGGGTCGGGGACAACGGGATGAAAATGCAGATCGTGAAGATCGGATTTGGAGACAAGCTATGAAAATTCTGGTATATGGTGCAGGCGTTCTGGGGTGCAATCTGGCAAGAAATCTGCTGCGCGCCGGAAAGGATGTCACTCTGCTTGCGCGGGGAAACTGGGCTGCGGAGATCAAGCAGA
>NZ_JAFREH010000014.1:0-74240 GCF_017377625.1 Faecalibacterium sp. Marseille-Q3530
GTGGCGTTCGCCTTTATTTCTATTATGACAAACTTTGCATGGGAACGGTTTCCCTTCCATCGCTTGAAGAGCAACGCAAGATAGGACAGTTCTTTGATAGCCTCGACACCCTTATCACCCTTCATCAGCGTGAGCATATAAAACCGATTTTGGAGGTAAAACGTGTTAAACGAAATGAATGAAAACAACCTGTTCTGCGATTATTATGAGCAGTGGGTTGCTGTATACAAAGAGGGTGCAGTTCGCCCGGTTACATTGGATAAGTACAAAATGACCCTTTCTTGGGTAAAAAAACTTGCTCCTACTTTGAAACTCTGTGAGGTTTCCAGAGTGACCTATCAGCAGCTTTTGAACGATTATGCCGTAGGCCACGAGCGTCAGACCACGATGGACTTCCACCATCAACTGAAAGGCGCCATCATGGATGCTGTGGATGATGGACTGATCGTGAAAGACCCAACCCGAAAAGCGATCATCAAAGGCAAGCCCCCGGTGCCTAAAAAGGTGAAATACCTGAACCAGTTTGAACTGCATCTTTTGTTGAGCGACTTGGATCTACAGGGAAAACTCAACTGGGACTGGATGATTTTGCTGATTGCCAAAACCGGCATCCGCTTTTCCGAAGCTTTGGCGATCACTCCTGCGGATTTTGACTTTTCGCACCAGATGCTTTCCATCAATAAAACATGGGATTATAAGGGGAACGGCGGATTTCTGCCGACAAAAAATAAATCGTCTGTCCGTAAAATTCAAATTGACTGGCAGACGGTGATTCAGTTCGCAGCACTGGTAAAAGACGTTCCTGAAGATAAGCCGATTTTTGTGTTCAAGGAACACGCCTACAATTCCACTGTTAACGATGTTCTGGAACGGCACTGCGACCGGGCCAAGATCCCGGTCATCTCGGTACATGGTCTGCGGCATACCCACGCTTCGGTGCTTTTGTTTGCAGGGGTATCCATTGCAAGCGTAGCAAGGAGGCTGGGGCATTCCAGCATGACAACCACGCAGAAAACCTACCTGCACATCATTCAGGAACTGGAAAATCAGGACATCGACCTTGTAATGCGGTCACTCTCTGGATTAAGCTGATAAAATAATCAACCATCGCTCGCGCTGGTGAAGGATGATAAGAGAAAAGCCAAACCTCAAGCTGTACAGGATGTACGGTGAGGTTTGGCTTTTTGGTATCAGCTGCTCTTTTGATTTTCGTTCATAATTCTTCTGGCTCGTCCGCGCGTGGTGTCCTCAAAGGTTTCATCCTCGCTGAATCGTAGCCAATAGGGGTCTTCCATCAGGCAGGCGTTGGTGCGTTTGACGATTTCCCATGCATTGTAGTTCGGCAGACCCATCATTTTCAGAATTTCCTTGCAGTCCATCCGATTTTTCGGAAAGATTCGTTTCTTTGCCCAAACCACCACATCAACCAATGGAACTTCACGTTTGTCACCGATGAAAAGGTTCAGTGGGAGGCTGTACTGCGGCACGCCCTCATTTGCGCAAAGAGACTGCCCATCTTCGCTTAGGTGTGCAATTTCTTTTTCATCCATCATCAATTTCAGATAGGCCATTTTATCACCCCATGGCGGCTTTCAGGTAGTGCAGACGGTATTTCAGGTATTGACGGATCGCAGATGCTCTTTTCTCGCTCAACAATGCAAGAATAGGCGAGATGGACTGAATGATTTCACTATACAACTCGTCCAAGTCACGCGTTGGCAGCACAGGCTCATCGATCATCTTGATTTGCTGGGCATGGTGACTGCGGAACGGTTTGGCTTTGTCGAACTGATAACGGAGCTTCGTGTCAGTCAATTCTTCATCCGTTGCCCACGCAAGCAGACTACCGCCATTGTCGTAAATAGGCGGTGCATAATTTTTTCCATCCCGGACGATCACATCAAAATTGTTTTCGTGGCGGTCTTCGTTGCCGATAAAGGCGTCAAATGCCAGCATTTGATAAAGCCACTTCTTACCATATAGTTCTATCGCATACTGGAACAATGCTTCCGGTGAAGCGGCTCGACCGCTGGCAAGGAAATGAGCATCAGCCAAGTCTGCAAAATGATACAGCTGTTCATCGTCCGTTGTGAACTTGGGGCAGACGCTGACCACATCGCAGGAATAGGTCTGAATGTCGGGAAAGAGTTTGGCAGGCATCAACGTATATTCTACATGGGGCAAATTCAGCACCTGTGCAATCAGCGATGCCATCACCTCAGAATACGGCTCATACCCAGCGGTTCCGGCCTCTGTGATGGAGTTGCCCTTGACCATAACAAGCTGATCATCTACATGATACCAGCCCTTTGAGAGCATTCCACGGCTCGTCCGTGTTTCACGCTTTTCAACCAACTGGATTTTTGCAGGGACTTCAATTGGGCTCATGGTATCACGCTCCTTTGCCCCATTATACCATGTTTGGATGGATAGACAAGGTAAACTATGGTCAATAGCAAAAATCAAAAAATCAAATTGTTTTTTGAAATTTGAAGTAGAAAAGTCAAATCAAATATGAAATTTCGATAGAAACATTAAATTTTTTGCTCAATAAGTGAAATGAACGCTCAAAAAAATGAAATCCAAACCCCAAAAGTGAAATTTGATGGTTGAATACTGAAAAAGTGTTAAAAAGATTTTGATATTCTAAATTCGACTTGAACTGTTTTTTGCATATCGTCCTTGCAGATAGCCCTTGGAGATGTTCTCACCTTTCCGTGGAGAAAACTCGGTCAGAGCGTAAATATCGGTCTGCATGGTCTTTTCGTCCTTTTCGGCAAACCAGATCTGATCGCGCCGCAGCAACGTCAGGTCGAGAAGTCCGGTATCGTGCGTGGTGAAGATGAGTTGTGCATGGTTTGTATTGATAGCGGCATCCTGCACCATCTCGATCAGATGCCTTGTCAGCAGCGGGTGCATACTGGATTCGATCTCGTCTACTACCAAAACAGACCCGGATTCCAAAGCGGCAAGCCACATACCGATGCGAGAGAAGAAACGCTGTGTCCCAACGGATTCCTGCCCCAACGGGAGCCAGAAACCCTTAGAAGTGCCATCTTCGGCATCGAGGGTGTGCAGTGCGGAAATGATAGGCTCTTCCTTGGAGCCTGTAATGCGGATGTCCTTGATACCGAGGTCTGCATACAGCATTTCATGCAGGATACAGCTCTTTTCAGAGCCGCCCTGCCGGATGGCAGACAATGTAGCATCCAGCCGCATTTCGGTTCCCATAAAGCCTGTCAGCTTTTCAAAGAACCACAGATACGCTTTTTCGGTCTGCGGACAATTCCACTCGTTAGAACTGGACAGGTACAGGCGATTTTCGGCAGTTCGTCCAGAAAGCGTAAGCTGTTCTTGGATGTTTTCACGAAATTGGTAGCTATTTCCCTCTCTGGAAAAAACCAGAGCCTCCCGGCCGTTGGGCCAGTGATAGAGATATTCGGTCAGGACTTTGGACTTGTCAAACGAGAACCCATAGGCATACTTGATGCCGCCATAAAAATAGATGGTTTCAAAGCTGGTCGGCTGTGTAGGCTGGTCGGTGAAAGCAAACGGCTCTTGCGGAAGGGACTCACCTTTCAGCAGCTTGGCATATCGGCCACAGACCATTTCCCGCATGAGCAGGAGAGCATGGAGAACATTGCTCTTCCCGGCTGCATTTGCGCCGTACAGTGCCAGCACAGGCACAAGCTGTTTCTTCTCGTCCGGCGAAATCAGGCAATCAGACAGACTTTTATCCGTAGATGCTTTCAAGCTGATAATAGCCGTGTCCTTGATGGAGCGGTGGTTGGTGACTGAAAATTGAAGCAGCATCGCGATTCCTCCCAGATGATTTTCTGAATCCAGTGTACTCTATTCTGGGCGAAAAGTCAAATTTTGATTTTGAAATTTGCAAATATTTCGCAAAAATCAAGAATAAAATCTAAAATATCGGCTTTTGATACCATTCGGATGCTATCAGGGATCATTCTGCATACACGACTTCCCTCACCACTACCTCTTCAGCCTGCGCTTTCAGCCCGTTCATGTGCGCCACCCAGAGAAGCTGTGCGCGCTCTTTGTCCGGCGCGGGGTACTTGTCTAACAGAGTGGTCATCGTGCGTTCCAGCCACGCGTAGGCCGTTTTCTGGACATCCTGCAAATGCGGCCAGAGCGTACCGTTCAGCAACATCCGGTTGTACAGCACAGGACGCTGATTCTTGAGATAGGCCAGCCGCATCCGGCCATACTTGCCCAGCGGTTCGGTATCATCGGTCTGCGGCAGGGTGAGCAGGGGCAGCTGATACTCCCCAACCTGTGCGTAATGGATCTCGGTGCGGACGGCGTTCGTGTTCTTCATGGAAATTCTCCTTTGCATTTTCAACAGGTGTTGCGTTCTTTGTGGAAAACAGCGCTTACTTCTTCCGATTCTGTGCGGTCAGCCAGTTGCCCTGCGCCTGATAGTAGTGCTCCATCGTGGTGGGTGCGTTCAGGATGGTGGTGCGCAGATAGGCCATGATGTTCTTGATGGGCTGGGTGGTGTTGGACATCACATCGAAGATGTACTCAACGTGCTGGCTGGTCAGCTTGTCCAGCCGCAGCCGGATGGCTTTGGTGGTCTGCGGCTGCTTGCCGACGTACTGGGTCTGCCGAGGACAGCAGTACATCTCCACAATGTTGTCCAGCAGTTCCTCCAGCTTGTCGGGGTCGTACCGCTGGGCAAGGGTGTCGATCTCCAAACGTTCCCGAAACTCCTCCCGTACCTGTGCTTCCATCTGGTCAAAATCTGCGGATTCGCCTGCCTGCCCTGATAGATTAGTACTTTGTCTTTTAGTATTTTGTTTATTAGTATTTTGTTGCGTTGCCTTTTCCAAATTGGGCTCAGCCAAATTTGGAAAATCCAAAAATGGTGAAGAACAAGGTTTCATGCGGCTTTTCGGGCTTTTGGTTGCGGACGGGTTCGATGGCCCGCCTTCCTTGCCGGGAACGGCAGGATCGTCCTCAACAGGCGATTCATAAACCTGATAATCGTAGTCGATGATCTGCCCTTTGGCATTGCGGACTTTCTGACGGCGGACGTAGCCGTGTTCTTCCAGTTCCAGAACAGCGGTGCGTACACTGTCCAGACCATCCTTACAACCAACGGTTAGCCCTTTCAGGCTGTAATCCCAATCGTCCGGCAGGGAGAGCATATAGGACAGCAGTCCCTTGGCTTTCAGGGACAGCCTCTTATCCTGCAGGTGGTGGTTGCTCATGACGGTGTAGTTGACATTTTTATTGACGCGGAATGTTGACATGGCGGCTTCCCTTTCAGCCCAATGCGGGCAAGAGAAAACGCAGCATTTCCCGGCTTTCGGGAAACGCTGCGTTCAGACAGGGAAGCCTGCTGTGAGCTGGCACAGCAACGGCAGCACTGCATATTTCTAACGGACATCTAACACAACTACACCTGAAATGCAGCCGCTGACGGCCTGTGTGAAAAAGGCTTTTTCTAACGTCATTTCGCAAAAAGCGGCTGATTTTTGCCTGCAAATTGCGGTGTGACGTGACTTTTTGGAGGTTACAAGAATGCCCTCAGCTGCCAATGACAGCCGCGAGGAACCAGCTTCATCCAACAATTTCAAAGACTCGAAATCGTTTTGTCCTTAACCGGGCACGTGGGTTCGAATCCCACCATCTCCGCCAACAAAAGGCATCAGCTCAGGCTGGTGCCTTTTTTGCGGCTAGATGGTGCGGATGAGAACAGGGCGGCGGCCCACAGGCCGCAAGCAATCAGCCCTGCGGGCTGTTGCTTAGCCCGCGGGAGAATGCCCACCATCTCCGCCAACAAAAGGCATCAGCTCAGGCTGGTGCCTTTTTTGCGGCTAGAAAGTATGTATCAATAATTTTTGCTCAGAATCTTCTCAAGCGTGTCCGCAAACCTGACATCCTGCTCCTTCGTCCGCTTTGGGCTCCCCTTTGGGTGCTTTCCGGCACGGAGGAGCTTTTTGTTTTCATACCGCCGCAGCATGAGAGCGTCTATGTTGTCGGCGGTGTATTCCAGACCATTCTGGTTCAGCACTTGTGCGCACTTGGCAAGGCACATACTCGCCAACCCGTAGTCCTGCGTCACGACCACATCCCCCGGTTTTACCCGGTTGACGAGAGCAAAATCCACGCTGTCCGCTCCTTTGTCGAACACCAGCGTCTGCGCACCTTCTCGCTCGATCTGGTGAGCTGTGTCGCACAGGATGATGACCGGAACGTCAAACCGCTTTGCAATCTGCAACGTCAGATCGACGACCGGACAACCGTCTGCATCAATCAAAATGGTCATGTGTGTTCCTCCATCGTCCACCGAAAGGCTTTCGCGGTACGAAAATCAGCGTCCTTAAAGTGCCCGCCGCTGTTCCATTCAAGGGTGCAGTCTGTGCCACGCTCTGCAAGTCGGCTGTGCAGGGCACGGATGTTATCGCCCACCACAGCCATGACGGCGTTTTTCGTATGCTCTTCCTTGTCGCCAAGGCTCAGATAAATGTGCTGTGCCTGTATCGGGTGCTGCTGTTCATACTCCATCCAGCCCGGAAACCACACCGAGGGAGATGCGGCGGCGATACCGTAGAACAGATCAGTCTGGGTGGAGGCCCACAGAGCAAACAATCCCGCCAGCGAATAGCCGCCCAGAATGATTTTGACGTTTTCCGGGAGACGAAACTGCTGCTTCAGCGTGGGAATGACCTGTGCCGTCAGAAAGCGCAGGGTGTCCGCAGCCTTACCGCCGAAACCTTGCTTCCCCCACACGGCAGGAGACTTCCACGGAGAAAGTGCATCGTTCCAGCTTTCCACCGGGATGGCCGCAAACAGAAAGTGGGGCACACTCTGCGCAATAGCGGTAACCTCACTTTCCATGCTTTGCAGCTCGTGTTCGCCGGTCATTTGGAGCAGTAGGTATTCTGCATGGGCTTCACCGTAAATACGGCAAGGTCTGTTCCCGATTAGCATTGTCTGTGCAGTCACTGCGGCATCCTCCCGAAAAAAATTTGATAAGCCCAGTATAGCAACTGAAAAATCATTTTGCAATTCAAAAGGCGTTCGCATTCGCAGACCAATGATAAACAAAACAGGAGGGACAGCTTGCGGGCTGTCCCTCCTGGTTTGTAAAGCGCTTATTCCAGATTCCCCGTAAGGGTCATGACGGCGGAGAGAACGGCCAAAGGGGCCGTCTCGCAGCGGAGGATGCGGGGGCCGAGGCCGACTGTTTTGGCACCGGCCTGGGCGGCCATCTCGGCTTCCTCGGCGGCAAAGCCGCCCTCGGCACCGGTGATGACGGCGATCTTCGGCTTTTTGCCGTCGGCGGGGCGGACATCGGCCAGCAGCTCCCGCAGCGGGGCACCGCCGCACTCGTAGCAGAAGAGCACGAGGTCGTACCCTTCCAGACTGCGGCAGACCGCGCCGAAGTTGGGCAGCGGCAGGGCAACGTCCGGCAGGATGCCCCGGCCGCACTGCTTGGCGGCCTCGAAGGCGATGCGGTTGTAGCGCTCGTTCTTCTGCTCCTCTTTCTTGGGGGCGGCCACGCAGTAGCGGCTGAAGAAGGGAACGAAATGAGCGCAGCCCAGCTCGACGCCGTGGCGGATGACCTGTTCCAGCTTGTCCTGCTTGGGATAGCCCGCGAAGAGGGTCACCTCCACGCTGGGTTCGGCGGCGCTGGGGTAGCCCGGTTCCACCGAGAACTCTACGGTCTCCGGGCCGAAGCCGGTGATGACGGCGGTGTATTCGACGGCGTTGCCGTCGCAGAGGATGACGGTGTCGCCCAGCTTGCCCCGCATCACGCGGGCGAGGTGGTGGGCGTCCGCACCCCGCAGGGTGGCGGTGCCGTCGGCGATCTCAGTGGTAAAATAGCGGTGCGGCATAGTGGCTCCTATCCTGAACTTGCTCAGCTTATACAAACTGTATCCGACTGCCAAGAGCTCCCCGAACAGGGGAGCTGGTGCAAAGCGCCTGAGCAGTTATTTTTTGCGGCAGACGATGCACTCCCAGCCGCGCTTTTCCTTGACTTCCTGCACGGCGAGACCGGCGGCTTCCAGCCCGGCGATGACCTCATCCTTCCGGCTGTCGATGATGCCGCTGGCGATGAAAACGGCATCCTCGGCCATCAGGCCGGGGACGGCGGGGGCCAGAGACAGGATGGCGTTGGCGACGATGTTGGCGGTGATGATGTCATACGTGCCGCTGGCCTTGTCGGACAGGTCGCCCACCAGAACGGTGAGCTGGTCGGCCACGCCGTTCAGTGCGGCGTTTTCCCCGGCGGTGCGGACGGCCACGGGGTCGATGTCCACGCCTTCGGCAGAGGCCGCGCCCAGCTTGAGGGCAGCGATGGCGAGGATGCCGGAGCCGGTGCCGATATCCAGCACCCGCTCGCCGCCCTTCACCCGCTCGTCCAGCGCTTCCAGGCAGAGGCTGGTGGTCTCGTGGCCGCCGGTGCCGAAGGCCAGACCGGGGTCGAGGATGAGCTTGACGCGGTCGGTGTCATATTCCTGCCAGGAGGGCACGACGGCGAGCCGCTGGCCGATCTCCATGGGGTGATAGTATTTGCGCCAGCCGTTCTGCCAGTCCTCCTGCTCCACACCCTCGGTCTCGACGGTGTAGGCGATGCCTGCCGCCTCCATCCGGGCGGCGATGAGGGCCAGCGTCTCCACCGGCGAAGCGCCCGGCTCCAGATACAGGTGGATGATGACCTGGTCGCGGGGCTTGTCCAGCAGCTCCTGCTCGATGAGGTCTACGTGTGCGATCTCGGCCACCTGCTGTTCGATGTCGCTGTAGTCTTCGATATAGATGCCGCCTTCGGCGATCATCGTGGCGACGGCCTCGGCGTTGTCAGCGTCGGCTTTGGCCACGGTCAGGCGGATGTCGGTCCATTCCATTGATAAAACCTCCTTCGGGATGTTGTGCACGGTTCGGGAATACCTATATAGTAACATAGACGCCGCCCCGGTGCAAGAAGTGCGCGGCAGAGGCAGCAGAATATAGAAAATTCACAAACAAGAAAATTATTTTCAAAGAGGAAGCTTGCATCCCATCAAAAACTCCAAAAACTTTTGACTGAAAAATGCAAAATCAAGGATTTTTGTATCATTCGCAAAGAAAATGGCGAAAACCCCCTTTCTTTTTTTCTTAACATGTGTTAAGATATTGTTACGCAATTATGGACAGCCTGCAACCAGGGGCCTCCATAACAACAACATTCTTTAAGGAGGAATGTGTCTTATGATGAAGTATCTCCAGAAACTGGGCAAGGCACTGATGCTTCCCGTCGCGGTCCTGCCGATCTGCGGCATCCTGATGGGTCTTGGCTATGCCTTTGCTCCGGGCGTTATGGGTGTGCCCGGTGCAGCAACTTCCGGTGCAGCTTACACCGTTGGCTTCCTGCTGGTCAAGGCAGGCGGCGCTCTGATCGACAACATGGCCTGGCTGTTCGCAATCGGTGCAGCAGTCGGTCTGGCAGATGACCACGATGGTACCGCTGGTCTGGCTGGCCTCGTCAGCTTCCTGATGATGCAGCAGCTGCTGAACCCCGCCGTCGTCGGTGCAGTCCGCACCCTCGAAGAGGGCACCGCTACCTACATCGCTTTCCAGAAGGTCGCTGGCAACTCGTTCATCGGCATTCTGGCCGCTGTGGTGGGCGCGACCTGCTACAACAAGTTCAAGAACACCCAGATGCCTGACTGGCTGGCTTTCTTCTCCGGCAAGCGCTTCGTTGCAATTGCCACCGGCCTGATCTCCATTGTGGTCTCTGTTGTTCTGCTGTTCGTCTGGCCCGTCATCTTCGACGCGCTGGTCGCTCTGGGCAAGGGCATCGCAGGCATGAACGGCATCGGCGCTGGCATCTACGCCTTCCTGAACCGTCTGCTGATCCCCACCGGCCTGCACCACGCTCTGAACAACGTGTTCTGGTTCGATACCATCGGCCTGGGCGACCTGTCCCACTTCTGGGCTGGTGAGACCTCTGCAGATGTGGACTGGAGCCTCGGCATGTACATGTCCGGCTTCTTCCCCTGCATGATGTTCGGTATCGCCGGTGCTGCTCTGGCAATGGTCAAGACCGCGAAGAACAAGAAGGCTGCCATCGGTCTGGTTCTGTCCGCTGCGATCTGCGCTTTCGTCTGCGGCGTCACCGAGCCGTTCGAGTTCGGCTTCATGTTCCTGTGCTTCCCGCTGTACATTGTGTACTCTGCTCTGTACGGCATCTTCACTGTCATCACCTACTACTCCGGCTTCCGTGCTGGCTTCTGCTTCTCTGCCGGTGCGACCGACCTGGTCTTCTCCGCATCCCTGCCTGCAGCTGCTAAGACTTGGATGATCATTCCTCTGGGCATCGCTGCTTTCATCGTGTTCTATCTGGTGTTCTACTTTGCCATCACCAAGTTCGACCTGAAGACCCCCGGCCGTGAGGACGAGGACGCTGAAGAGGCCGAAAAGAAGATCACCCTGGCCAACAACAACTACACCGAAGTTGCTTCTGGTGTGCTGAAGGCCATCGGCGGCAAGGCAAACGTCTCCAGCGTGGACTACTGCGCTACCCGCCTGCGTTTCACCATCAAGGACTACACGCAGGTCGATGAAAAGGCTGTCAAGGCAGCAGGCGCAGCCGGTGTCATCCGTCCTGACAAGACTACTTGCCAGGTCATCATTGGCACCAAGGTCCAGTTCGTGTACGACGAGCTGAAGAAGATGCTGTGATCGCATCCTGAACCGTAATTTTATGCAGGAGACTGGTTGATCCTGCATCCGTTCCCGAAGGGCCGCTGAGGGCGGGCGTTCACGCCCATCTTCGGCGGCCCTTTTTTGTTCACACAAAACCGTTTTTTGAGCACTGCGACTGTGCTATACTGAAGACAACGAGAAAAATCAGGAGGTTTCCACTATGAAGATCATTCGTGCAAAGGATTACAAGGATATGTCCCGCAAGGCGGCAAACATCATCTCCGCGCAGGTCATCATGAAGCCGAACTGTGTGCTGGGCCTGGCCACCGGCGGCACCCCTGTGGGCGCGTATGCCCAGCTGGTGGAGTGGTACAACAAGGGCGATGTGGACTTCTCGGAGGTCACCACCGTCAACCTGGACGAGTACCGCGGCCTGCCCAAGGAGCATCCGGAGAGCTACTGGAGCTTCATGCACAAGAACCTGTTTGACCATGTGAATATCCGCCCGGAGGCCATCCACCTGCCCGATGGCACCAACCCCGATGCAGCAGACGCCTGTGCAAAGTACAACGAGATCATCCACAGCGTTGGCGGCATCGACCTGCAGCTGCTGGGCCTTGGCCCCAACGGCCACATCGGCTTCAACGAGCCGGGCGAAGCCTTTGAGCTGGAGACCCACTGCGTGGACCTGACCCCTGCCACCATCGAGGCCAACAAGCGCTTCTTTGACGGCAACGAAGACCTCGTGCCCAAGCAGGCCTACACCATGGGCATCAAGACCATCATGCAGGCCCGCAAGGTGCTGGTGGTGGCCAACGGTCTGGCCAAGGCCAAGGCCGTCAAGGCCGTCGTGTCCGGCCCCGTCACCCCGGAGTGTCCGGGTTCCATCCTGCAGATGCACCCCGACTGCATCCTGGTGGCTGACGAAGAGGCACTGAGCCTGCTGTGACCCTCTCAGGCAAAGCCTTGCGGCTTTGCCAGCTCCCCCAAAGGGGGAGCCATTGGCAGCAAGGCATTGCGGGAGCGTAAAGAAAAACAGCAGCAAATAGCTCGATTATAGAGGCTTCAATTATGATCATCAAACATGCAAAGATCTATACCCCCCGCCACACGTTCGAGGAGGGGGACCTGTTCATCCGGGAGGGGCGCATCGTGCCCTTTGCACAGCCGGAAGCGGGCGAAGAAGTTCTGGATGCCAAGGGTGCTTATGCTCTGCCCGGCCTTGTGGACATCCATTTCCACGGTGCCATGGGCAAGGACTTCTGCGATGGAACGGAAGAGGCCATCCAGACGCTGGCCGACTTTGAGGCCAGCAAGGGTGTGCTGGCCATCTGCCCCGCGACCATGACCTTCTCGGAAGAGATCCTGAACGGCGTCATGGATGCGGCTGCGGCCCACCGGAACGGCAAGGGCGCAGACCTTGTCGGCATCAACATGGAAGGCCCCTTCATCAGCCCGAAAAAGGTCGGCGCACAGAACCCGGAATACCTCCATCCTGCCGATGTGGGAATGTTCCGCCGTTTGCAGAAGCGCGCGAACGGCCTCATCAAGCTGGTGGATGTGGCCCCCGAAGAGCCGGGTGCGCTGGAGTTCATCCGGGAGTGCCGCGGGGAGGTCCGCATCTCCATCGCCCACACCTGCACCAGCTACGATACCGCCTGCGCGGCTTTTGACGCCGGTGCCACCCACATGACCCACCTCTACAATGCCATGCCCGGCATCACCCACCGCGAGCCCGGCCCCATCATTGCGGCGCTGGAGCGCGGCGCAGAAGTCGAGCTCATCACCGACAATGTCCACATCCACCCGGCCATGGTCCGCTTCACCTTCCGCACCTTCGGCGACGACCATGTCATCCTCATCGCCGACAGCATGATGGCCTGCGGCCTGCCCGATGGGCAGTACAGCCTGGGCGGACAGGCGGTCACGGTCAAGGGCCCGCGCGCCACGCTGACCGAACAGCCCGGCACCATCGCCGGAAGCGCGACCTGCCTGTACGACTGCATGAAGCGGGCTGTGCTGGAGATGGGCGTCCCGCTGGAGAGCGCCGTCCGCGCCGCCAGCGAAAACCCCGCCCGGAGCATCGGCATCGACAACGACTACGGCAGTCTGAGCGCCGGACGGTACGGCAACGTCATTCTGGCCGACGAAGCGCTCAACATTCAGGCTGTCGTCCAGAAAGGAACCCGCATCGTATGAATCCCGTGCCCCTGACCTGGCGGCTGCTGACCGCCGAAGAGCTGACGAAGGTGTACCTCGACGAGATGCGCCGCGATTTCCCCCAGAGCGAGCTCAAGCCCCTGAGCATGATCCTGAACAGCGAAGCTGCCGGAACCGCCCACACCTGGGGCATCTACGACGGCGATGCACTGGCCGCCTATCTGCTGATGGTGCGCCCCGTGGGCTGTGCCATGAGCCAGCTGGACTACTTTGCAGTCCTGCCCCGGTACCGGGCCTCCGGTCTGGGCGCGGCATTGCTGGCAGAGCTGCCCGGCCACGAAAACGGCTGTCAGGCCATCCTCATTGAGGCCGAGTGCCCCGAAAAGGCCGAGGACGAGGCCATGGCCGTCCGCCGTCTGGGCTTCTACGCCCGGTGCGGGGCTGTGGATGTGGGCTGGACGGAGCATCTCTTCGACGCCTGGTTCCGGGTGCTGGTGCTGCCCTGCGGCCGGACCACCCCGGATGCGGAGACCACCGTGCAGGGGCTGGCTGACTGCTACCGCCGCACGATGGGCGATCCGCAGTGGAAAAAACACGTCACATTCTACCGCCCGGATGGGGCCGAAGCCCGGTTCTGACCAAAGTTTGCATTCAAACTGTGCCGCCCACCTCTGCACCTTGCAGGGGTGGGCGGCTTTTTACTGAAAAAATGGCTTGACAATGTGGTAAAGTATGGTAAGCTTGGATTGGGTCATGAGGTTTGGACGCCCTATTCTGGGGCTTTGACAGGAGGAAAAATCAATGAAAAACGTAACGAGACGTGCCTTTTTGAAGACCGCAGGTGCAGCAGCTCTTGCTGTGGGTGCTGTAGGAATGCTGAGCGGATGCGGACTGGGTGACTTTGTGGCGGGAAGCATCCCGACTTTGGGTGACAAACTCGGCTGTGCGGCAGAAAATGCCAATGGTGTAGTGTATACACTGAACAATGACTGCCAATGGTGGGCGGTTGATGGCAAGCTGGCTCTGTTCCGTTTGACCTTCCTGGTCAAGAACATGACCGACCACGAGGTCGTCTTCAATGCTTCGGATATCAAGAGCGCAACACTGAACGGCTATCCGACCAGGATCGTCCTGGACCCGGAGCACGATGCAAAGATCAGTGTCAAGGGAGCAGGCGAACTGCTGTTTGATAAGACGACCGGAAGCCGGACCTATCGTCCCAGCAATAACATGAGCGAGGTCGCAGTAGGCGCCAGCATTTATTTTGAGCCGATCTATCCGGAGGGTGATGCGGGCATTACCGGTGACTGGAGCAACTTTGAGATGAAGTTCACGCTTGCCGGAAAGGAAACGACCTTTGTTATGAACAGGGACGCGGGCGGAAAAGTGACCTCTTCCCGTAAGTAAGATCTGCACAAAGAACGACAGGCACAGTTTTTGCCGTCCACTCCTGCACCTTGCGGGGGTGGGCGGCTTTTTACTGAAAAAAAGACGCTTGACAGGCTGGAACAATATGGTATGCTTAACTTGACAAACGACTGAAAATGGATAAGACCGGGCAAGGAGGAAACAAGACATGGAACAAACATTTTCCCGCCGCGGATTTTTGAAGGGTGCCGCCGCTGCGGCGCTGGCCGTCTCGGCCATGGGTCTGACCGGATGCAGCACAGATGCCGGAGCAGAGCCGTCCACGGCGGTGACCCTGGGCGACTATAAGGTGGACCTGGACCTGAAGCGCTCCGTACTGGGCAAAAACGGGGATGGCAGCGCGACCGTCAAGCTGTCGGTCTTTGTGACCAACAACGACGCCGGTGCTGCCGCGATGCCTTTCATCCGAAGCATGTTCCCCTCGCTGTATGCCGGGGAGACGGAGCTGAAAGCGGGCAACTCCAAGACGGAGTTCGCCACTCTGCCGATGCGGGTGCCGACCGAGTGCACCCCCAGCTTCATCATCGAAGACGCCGACCTGTACCAGCAGGTCAACAGCGGCGCGGTAGACCTGAAACTGACCGTCAAGCTTTCGGGGCAGACGGCTGTGTATACCCTGAATTTTGGTACGCTGACCAAAACGGTCGAAAAGATTGGATGAGGAGGAACGGAAGATGGAACTGACCCGTCGTGGATTTTTGAAGAGTGTGGGCGCAGCAACGCTGGCTGTGGCCGCTGTGGGCCTGCTGGGCGGCTGCGAAGGCGGCGAGATGGTGGGCAACGCCAACGGCCTGAACGATACCGCTGAGCTGAAGGGCATCAAGATGACCGTGCGGTCTCTGGCTTACGCAAGCTATTCGGACGGCACCTTCTATCTGGTGCCGGAAGTGCTCATCAACAACGGCAGCGCGGCCGGGATCCCGCTGAACCCCACCGGCGGCAGCTTCAAGCTGCGGGTGAACGGCTCGGAGGAGCTGGACATCAACTCCGACACCATGGCCATTCTGGACAAGAACTCTAAGCTGAACGCGCTGGATACCCGCACCCTGAACCGCGGCCAGTACGCAAAGGGGCATCTGTGCGGCAAGGGCAGCGGCGTGTCGAAATTCGATTACGTGCAGGTGCTGTTCTACCCGAACCCGCAGGACGCCAAGACCTACCTGTGCTGCAAGATCGCAGCCAAGGAAGCTTCCCTAATGCTGGGCATCTGAGCGCCAGAGCAAAACCCTCCAAGCCGGAGCTGTGCGAGCCGCACAGCTCCGGCTTTTTTGATTGTGTAGTCTGCACAAGCAGAGCGGGGCATTTTCGGCAGTTGGCGCGGAACTGTAAAATCCGGCGCAACGATTTTCACACCGGAAGAGCCGGAATTTTACAAAGCAGGAAAAGCCTGTGCAAACAATTTACTTCGATTTTTCCCGCGCGTGGTCGCAGCAGCAGAAGGACGGCGGTACAATAAAGGCGTTCCAAGGAAAAACACAAAAAGGAAAAAAGAACCGGGAAAATACGACCCGGATATGGTTATGGAGGAAAACATTATGAAAAAGATCACGCGCCGTTCGTTCCTTGCTGTTTGTGGTGCCGCAGCCGCCGCTGCTGCCCTGACCGCCTGCGGCGGTTCCGCTTCTTCCACTGCGGCTTCTTCCGCCGCTGCATCCACGGCCTCTTCGGCCGCTTCCACTGCTTCCGGCAGCCTGTCCGGCAATGTGGCCACCGGCGGTTCCACTTCCATGAAGAACGTCATCGCCGCCCTGACCGAAGGTTTCGCTGAGGGGGAGCCGGGCGGCACCGTCAGCTATGACCCCACCGGTTCCGGGGCCGGCATCACCGGGGCGACCGATAAGACCCTGGACATCGGCCCGTCCTCCCGCGCCCTGAAGGACGACGAGAAGAACGATGTGGACGGCACCGTCATCGCACTGGACGGCATCGCCATCATCGTGAACAAAGACAGCAAGGTCGAGGATCTGACCGTCGATCAGCTCAAGCAGATGTTCACCGGCGAGATCACCAACTGGTCTGAGGTCGGCGGCGACGACGGCGAGATCGTTCTGATCGGCCGTGAGGCTGGCTCCGGTACCCGCGACGGCTTCGAGAGCATCGTGGATGTCAAGGACTCCTGCAAGTATGCACAGGAGCTGACCGCGACCGGCGCTGTCATCAGCGCCGTCGAGGCCAACCCGCTGGCTATCGGCTACGCTTCCCTGTCTGCCGTCGGCGAGACTGTGAAGATGGTCACGGTCGGCGGTGTGGCCTGCAGCGAGGAGACCGTCAAGGACGGCAGCTATGAGGTCCAGCGTCCCTTCGTCTTCGTCACCAACAAGTCCGTCACCCTGTCCGAGCAGGCGCAGGCCTTCTTCGACTTCGCCACCAGCGCCGATGCTGCGGACCTCATCCGTACCGCTGGTGCAGTGCCTGTGAATGAGTAATCGAGTATGAAACAAAACGCTTCGCTTCTGAAAAAGATCGAGCTGCCCCGCACCCCCGCCGAGTGGCTGGAAGCTGTGATGAACTTTCTCTTCTTTCTCTGCGGCATCCTGGCAGTGGGCTGCGTAGTGCTCATCTCGGTGTACATGATCGCTTCGGGCGTGCCTGCCATCCGGAAGATCGGCCTGTTCCGCTTCCTGTTCGGCACCGAGTGGGCCTCCACGGCCGCAGACCCGAAGTACGGCATCCTGCCCTTCATCCTGTCCAGCGTGTACGGCACACTGGGTGCGACCCTCATCGGTGTGCCGGTGGGCCTGCTGACGGCGGTGTTCCTCTCGAAGGCCGCCGGGCCCCGTGTGCGCACGGTGGTCGTCACGGCCATCGAGCTGCTGAGCGGCATCCCCAGCGTCGTGTTCGGCCTGCTGGGGATGCAGGTGCTCGTCCCCGCAGTGGCCAGGGCTTTTGGCAAGGCATCCGGTGCCTGCCTGCTGAGCGCCATCGTGGTGCTGGCCATCATGATCCTGCCCAGCATCGTGTCCGTGTCGGTCACAGCGCTGAACGCCGTCCCGCCGGAATATGAGCAGGGCAGTCTGGCGCTGGGTGCCACCGACACCGAGACCTGGTTCAAGATCAGTGTCCCCGCCGCGAAGAGCGGCATCGCCGCCGGCATCGTGCTGGGCATCGGCCGCGCCATCGGCGAGGCCATGGCCGTGATGATGGTGGCGGGCAACAGCCCCAACATGCCGGACAGCCTGTTCCGGAGCGTCACCTTCCTGACCACCGCCATTGCCAAGGAGATGAGCTACGCCAGCGGCCTGCAGAAGCAGGCACTGTTCAGCATCGCGCTGGTGCTGTTCGTCTTCATCATGCTCATCAATGTTGTGCTGAATGTTGTGCTGAAGGGAGGAGACCGCGATGAACGCTGAGTTCTCCCCGGCCCGCAGGGCCTGGAACCGCTTCTTCACCGCCGCTGTCTGGGCCGCTGCCATTCTGGTCATGGCGCTGGTGGCGGGCATCATCGGGATGGTGCTGGTGCGGGGCCTGCCCCACATCAGCTGGAAGTTCCTGACCACCACGGCCAGCGTCCTCAAGGGGACGGACGGCATCCTGCCGGCCATCCTCAACACGCTGTATGTCATCGTGCTGACGTTGCTCATCGTGCTGCCGCTGGGCGTGGGGGCTGCGGTCTACCTGACCGAGTACGCCACCAACCGCCGCATCATCGAGGTCATCGAGTTCACCAACGAGACGCTGGCGGGCATCCCCAGCATCATCTATGGTCTGGTGGGTATGCTGGTCTTCGCCCAGGCGCTGGGCTTCCAGACCTGCCTGCTCTCCGGCTGTCTGACGCTGGTCATCATGAACCTGCCCACCATCATCCGCACCACCCAGGAATCCCTGAAGACGGTGCCCCAGGGCTACCGCGAGGGTGCCATGGGTCTGGGCGCGGGCAAGTGGCACATCATCCGTACCATCGTGCTGCCCTGCAGCATCGACGGCATCGTGACCGGCTGCATCCTGGCCGTAGGCCGCATCGTGGGCGAAAGCGCTGCACTGCTCTTCACCGCCGGTGCTGCTGAGGTCATCGCCAAGGGCGTTGCAAAGGCCTACACCTCCAACGGTGCGACCCTCTCGGTCCTGCTCTATCTGCGGGCCTTTGAGGACGGCGACTTCGATTCCGCCTGGGCCATCGGCGCGGTGCTGCTGGTGTTGGTGCTGGTCATCAACCTGGCTGCCCGTCTGGCCAAGACCAAGTTGAAACAGAAACAATAAAAGGGAAAAAGAACCCTCTCCGTCAGTGCTTCCGCACTGACACCTCTCCCGAAGGGCGAGGTTCAGAAGTGCCGGTCAATGCAGCACAAAAGCTCTCCCTTTGGGAGAGCTGGCGAGCGCAGCGAGACTGAGAGGGTCGTTTCCGATCAAATACGAGGATTTTGTCTATGACAGAGACTGCTCCCATCATCACCGCTAAGGACCTCAACCTCTGGTACGGTGATTTCAAGGCACTGAAGGATATTTCGCTGGATGTGGGCGAGCGCGAGATCACCGCGCTCATCGGCCCGTCCGGCTGCGGCAAGTCCACCTTTCTGAAAACACTGAACCGGATGAACGACCTGGTCCCCGGCGTCCGCATCGAGGGCGATGTCCGGCTGCGGGGGCAGGATATCTTCGCCCGCGAGATGCAGCTCACCGAACTGCGCCGCCGGGTGGGCATGGTGTTCCAGAAGGCCAACCCCTTCCCCATGAGTATCTACGATAACATCACCTACGGCCCCAAGCTCCACGGGGTGCACAACAAAGCCGAGCTTGATGAGCTGGTGGAAAGCTCCCTGAAGGGCGCTGCCCTCTGGAACGAGGTCAAGGACCGCCTGAAGAAGAGCGCTCTGGGCCTTTCCGGCGGCCAGCAGCAGCGCCTGTGCATCGCACGCGCTCTGGCCGTCAAGCCCGAAGTGCTGCTGATGGATGAGCCCACCAGCGCCCTCGACCCCGGCTCCACGATGAAGGTCGAGGAGCTGATGAGCGAGCTGAAAAAGGACTACACCGTGGTCATCGTCACCCACAACATGCAGCAGGCGGCCCGCATCAGCGACCGCACCGCGTTCTTCCTGCTGGGCGAACTGGTGGAGGTCGGCCCCACGGCGCAGATCTTCAGCACCCCGCAGGACAAGCGCACCGAAGATTACATTTCCGGCCGGTTCGGCTGATGAGGGAGGTCACAGTATGACAGTTCGCACACAATACGAGGCCGACCTTACCGCCCTGAAGGCGGCGCTGGTCGAGATGGGCCAGAACTCCGCCGACGCTGTGGAGGCCGCGCTGGAGGCCCTCTGCACCGCTGACGCCGAGGCCGCTGCCGCCATCGTCAAGGGCGATGGCCGAATCAACAACATGGAGCGGGACATCGAGCATCGCTGCATGACCCTGCTGCTCCGCCAGCAGCCGGTGGCGGGCGACCTGCGCCGCATCTCCACGGCCATGAAGGTCGTTACCGACATCGAGCGCATGGGCGACCATGCCGCCGACATTGCGGAGATCATCCCCCACCTCGTCACCGTCCGCAGGGACGGCGACCCGGCGGTCAGCCAGGCCATCCGGATGGGCCAGAAAGCCCACAAGATGATCTTGGACGCCCTCGCCGCCCTGGCCGGGGAGGATGAGCCTGCCGCCCAGAAGGTCATTGCCGCCGACGACGAGGTGGACTATGACTTCAACGCCATCAAGCACACCCTCGCTGAGGAGATCGCCACCGACCCCGCCAAGGTGGACGCCGCGCTCGACCTGCTGATGGTCATCAAGTATCTGGAGCGCATCGGCGACCACGCCGTCAACGTGGCCGAGTGGGTGGAGTTCGTCCGCACCGGACGCTACCACAACGAGAATATGTTCTGAGTTTCTCCCGGAAGATTCTGTGTTTTCCTCACTTTTCCGGAAAAGCTGCCGCCTGTGCCGGGCGGCAGCTTTTTTGGTGTAAAATTGTGAAAGTTTTGGTCTGCTCAAAATTTTAGGGAACTGCTGCAATCTTTTGCCAGGTACGACCGTATTATGGTCAGAAGGGCTTCCCAGAAAGCCCATGGAACTGGCAGCGGCAGGCGTCCGGCATCCCCCTTTTGTCCCCTCGCCCGCCGCGCCGCAACGGAGGACCGGATTCTTATGAAACAGATGCAGAAATTTCCGCTGGAAGCGCGCGGCGAGACTGTCAGCCGGGAAGCGCTGGTCCAGGCGGCCTTACAGGAGATCACCCAGAACTACCGTGAAGCAAGCCTTTCCAACGTAGCGCGCACCTATGGCGTTTCGCTGGCCTATGTCAGCGAGTGCGTCCGCACACAGACCGGCAAGACCTACAAGGAACTGCTTCAGAAGCACCGGATGGAGACGGCGGCCCGCCTGCTGCGCCGCAGCGATTTGAACATCCAGCAGATCATCACCCAGGTGGGCTACGAGAACACGAGCTACTTCTACCGCCTGTTCCACGAGCGCTACGGCCAGAGCCCCCGCGAGTACCGCAATGCCCGCCAGCGCCGCCCCCATGCGTGATGTGCGAGTCCCTTTCCGGCGGCCCTCTCCGCTTTTTGGCGGAGGGGGCCGTTTTGTGTCCGGTCAAAACTGGAATTTCGGCACGGATTGTGATAAAATGAGACCAATAGACTGGATGCGTCGGTTTCTGCGCATCGCAAGAGAGGGTGAATGAACATGTTTCGTGGAGCGAGACGCTCTGATCTGGACGCTATCATGCAAATTTATGCCCGTGCCCGGCAGGAAATGGCCGCCAGCGGCAACCCGACCCAGTGGGGGACGAGTTTTCCCCCGCAGGACCTGATCGAAGAGGACATCGACACCAACCGCCTGTTCGTGTATCTGCACAACGGTGAGATGGAGGCCGTGTTCGCCTTCGTCCTCGGCCCGGACCCGACCTATGCAAAGATCGAAGACGGCCAGTGGCTGAACGATGCGCTGCCCTATGGCACCATCCACCGGCTGGCCTCGGCGGGCAAGCGCCCCGGCGTGGCGACCGATGTCATCAACTGGTGTCTGGAGCACTGCGAGAGCCTGCGGGCCGATACCCACGCGGACAACAAGATCATGCAGCACCTGCTGGAAAAGAACTGCTTCACCCGCTGCGGCATCATCCATGTGGCCGATGGAACGCCCCGCATCGCCTACCAGCGCCTGTCGCGGGAGGGGATGGCACGATGAAGGAATCGCTAAACGAAGCCGTTGCCGCCCTGCGGCCGGAAATGACCGCCGCTTTGCAGCGGCTGGTGCGGAAGAAGAGCGTGGAAGGGCCGGAGCTGCCCGGCAAGCCCTTCGGTGCAGATGTGGACGCCTGCTTTACGGAGGCGCTGACCCTCTGCCGTGAGCTGGGGTTCGAGACGACCGACCTTGACCGGTACATCGGCTGGTGCGAGATCGGTTCTGGCGACGAGATGGTGGCCGTGCTGGGCCATCTGGACGTCGTGCCCGAAGGCGAGGGCTGGCACCACCCGCCCTATGGGGCCGAGATCGTGGACGGCCGGCTCTTTGGCCGGGGGGCCATCGACGACAAAGGCCCGGTGGTGGCCAGCCTGTTTGCGCTGAAGGCCATCCGGGACCTGAACATCCCGCTCCGGCGCCGGGTGCGTCTGCTCTTCGGCCTGAACGAGGAAACCAACGACCGGGATGTCTTCTATTACCGCGACCACGGCGGCGAGATCCCGGTGCTGGGTTTTACGCCCGATGGCGAATACCCGCTCATCAACGGCGAAAAGGGCATCCTGAACGAGAGCTATGCGGTGCAGCTGCACCAGACCGGGGCCTGGAAGCTGGTCTCGGTCCGGGGCGGCGTGGCCGGCAATGTGGTGCCGGACTACGCCTGCGCCGAGTTGACCGCTCCGGCGGGGGCTTCCCTTCCGGCGGCTGCGCACATCACCTGCACCGCCATCCCCGGCGGCTGGAAGGTGGAGGCCGACGGCGTTTCGGCCCACGGCAGCCACCCCGAACAGGGGCAGAATGCCATCGGGCGGCTGGCGCTCTATCTGAAGCAGCTCCCGCTGGAAGGCGACGCACAGAAGGCCGTGACCTTCTTGGCAGAAACGCTGGGCATGGACCCCTACGGCGAACGGCTGCTGGGCCACCGGCTGGAAGACGACCTCTCCGGCTCCATGAGCTGCAATCTGGGCCTCATCGAGGGCGACGAGACGCACCTCTGGGTCAAGCTGAACTACCGCTACCCCGTCACCAAAACGGTGGACGACTGCGCCCCCGCCGTCAAGGCCGCCTTCGAGGCCGCCGGCTGGGCGCTGGACCAGTCCGTCCATAAACAGAAGCTTTATTACCCGGAGCAGACCCCGCTCGTGCAGGCGCTGCTGGGCGTCTACCGCGACGCCACCGGCGACCGGTCTGCCCCCAAGTGCATCGGCGGCGGCACCTATGCCAAAGTCCTGCCGAACACGGTGGCCTTTGGCCCCCTCTTCGACGGCGACCCGGTGACGGAACATCAGCCGGACGAGTTTATCGACCTGGACCGTCTGGTGCAGAACGCACAGATCATTGCGCAGGCTGTGGTCAAACTGGCCAACCTGCCGCTGGAATAAGGAGGATGGGCGTATGAAGATCACGCAGGTGCGGCTGGGCCGCATTTCCACCCCGCTGCGGGTGCCGTTCAAAACGGCATTGCGCACCGTCAACAGCGTCGAGGACGTTATCGTGGAGCTCCACACCGACACCGGTGCCGTGGGCTACGGTGAGGCACCGCCCACCGGCGTCATCACCGGCGACACGGCCGGGGCCATCATCGGGGCCATTCAGGACCACATCGCCCCGGCCATCCTCGGCCATGACATCGACGAGTTCGAGGACCTGACCGCTGCCGTGCAGAAGGCCCTCGTCCACAACACCAGCGCAAAGGCTGCGGTGGATATGGCACTGTGGGACCTGCTGGGCCAAAAGTACAACGCCCCGGTCTACCGGATGCTGGGCGGTGCCCGGAAGAACATCGTCACCGACATCACCATCAGCGTGAATCCGCCGGAGGAGATGGCGCGGGATGCCCGCACCGCCATCGCCCGCGGGTACGACTGCCTGAAGGTCAAGGTCGGCATCGACCCGGAACTGGATGTGGCCCGGCTGGCCGCAGTCCGCGAGGCGGTGGGCAGAGAGGTCTGCATCCGCATCGACGCGAACCAGGCCTGGAACGCCAAGCAGGCCGTCCGCATCCTGAACCAGATGCAGGACAAGGGGCTGGACATCGAGTTCGTGGAGCAGCCCGTCCCGGCGGCAGACCTGGAGGGGATGCAGTACGTCACCCGCCACGCAGACGTCCCGGTGCTGGCCGACGAGAGCGTGTTCAGCCCGGCGGATGCCCTGAAGATCATGCAGACCGGCGCGGCCGACCTCGTGAACATCAAGCTGATGAAGTGCGGCGGCATCACCAACGCGCTGCGGATCGCGGCGGCGGCAGAGGTGTACGGCGTCGAGTGCATGATCGGCTGTATGCTGGAAGCAAAGATCTCGGTCAACGCTGCCGTGGAGCTGGCCTGCGCCAAAAAGATCATCACCCGGATCGACCTCGACGGCCCGGTGCTGTGCAGCGAAGACCACATCCTCGGCGGTGCCGTCTTTGACGAAAAGAACATCACCGTCTCCGATGCGCCCGGCCTCGGCATCCAGGGCTTCGTCCCCGGCAAGGTGCAGTATCTCGGCTGAACTGTGAAAAAACGGACCTCCTCCCACCTGAAAACAGACGGGAGGAGGTCTTTTTCTGTCGAATTGTATTCCGTGCAAGGACGATAAAAAACTTCGTGTTTGGAGATGGGTAGATGAAAAGCCGAAAAAAGTGGGCGAAATCGTTGACTTTTTGGGAGCAGAAGGCTATAATTACACATGTTCCGTGTAGAGGAATGGGAAAATCTGTGCGCGATGGACGCACAACAAATGGAAAGAGGAGTGTTTGAATATGAAAACGCTGAAGGCTCTCGTGGCAAAGTACAATGCCGCCAGCCTCATCCTGCGCATTCTGGTGGGCCTGCTCGTCGGCGTGGTGCTGGCGCTGGTGGTGCCCGGTGCAGGCTGGGTGGAAGAGTTCGGCAATCTGTTCGTCGGTGCGCTGAAGGGCATTGCCCCGGTGCTGGTCTTCGTCATCGTGGCAAGTGCACTGGCACAGGGCACCTCCAAATTGGACCGCCGATTCGGCACGGTCATCTGGCTGTATATGCTGACCACCTTTCTGGCGGCGGCCATTGCGGTCGTCACGAGCTTTCTGTTTCCGCAGACCATCGTTCTGGCAGAGGCTGCGGAGTCGGAAGTGGTGCCGCAGGGCCTTGGCGAGGTGCTGAGCACCCTGCTGACCAACTTTGTGGCAAACCCCATCAGCGCCCTGCTGAACGGCAACTACATCGGCATCCTGTTCTGGGCCTGCCTGTTCGGTCTGGCAATGAAGAAATACGGTGCGGAGAGCACCAAGGTCTTCCTGTCCAACACCGCCGACGCGGTGTCCCAGATCGTCCGCTGGATCATCAACCTGGCCCCTTTCGGCATCATGGGTCTGGTGTATACCAACGTGGTGAACAACGGCCTGTCCATCTTCACCCAGTACGGCAGACTGCTGGCCCTGCTGGTCGGCACCATGCTCTTCATGGCATTGGTGGTCTCGCCGTTCATCATCTTCCTGTATCTGCACTGCAATCCGTATCCGCTGGTCTTCCGCTGCCTGCGTGAATCCGGCCTGACGGCCTTCTTCACCCGCAGCTCGGCCGCGAACATCCCCGTCAACATGGCCCTGTGCGAGAAGCTGGGCCTGGACAAGGATATGTATTCCGTCTCCATCCCGCTGGGCGCGACCATCAACATGGACGGCGCGGCCATCACCATCACCATCATGACGCTGGCTGCGGCCAATACGCTGGGCCTGCAGGTCTCTCTGCCTGCGGCTATTCTGCTGTCGGTCATGTCGGCACTGGGTGCCTGCGGTGCCTCCGGTGTGGCGGGCGGCTCCCTGCTGCTCATCCCCATGGCCTGCTCCCTGTTCGGCATCTCGAACGACATCGCCATGCAGGTCGTCGGTGTCGGCTTCATCATCGGCGTCGTGCAGGACTCCGTGGAAACGGCCCTGAACTCTGCCGGTGACGTCGAGTTCGCCGCCACCGCCGAGTATCACCAGTGGCGCAAGGCAGGCAAGCCCCTGCCGGAGTTCCTGGGCGGAAAAAAGTAAAACGAAAACGCACATCGGCCTCCCTGCTGTTCTGGCAGGGAGGCCGTTTTTGCTGCATGGGTCTGGGGCGGATCGCAGGTTTTCGGCTCCAGAATAATGGAACAGCCATGTGCTCGTCAATGTATACAAGAAGTTTCGCGCAGAGGAAAAACCTTTTGTGAACGAGAGACAATGAACGAAAAAACGTAAAAAATGCAACCGTAAATTCATAGAATGTTCATAGTTCGTTCTGCTTTTCTTCATAAATGGATGGCATAATATGGCCATCCCAAGAGGAAGAGGAGATGAAAATTATGAAGGTTCTGAAGAAGATCGCTCAGATCATCGGCGAGGTTTGCTCCGTCAACGCTGGCATCGATTTCTACGCTGGCTAATGAAAAGTTCTGGTTCCTGTGGGAAAGTGGAACACGAACTTTTGAGCAGATAAAAAAGCAAAACGCTTTGATGATAGAACAAAGGGGAGCCCCCGCAGCCATCTGGCTTGCAGGGGCTCCCCTTTTTGCGTCCGGGAATGGGTCAGTCGATGAAGTTTGCCTTTTGCAGGGCGGTCAGGATGAGCGGGATGAGGATGAGCTGGGCGATGATGCCGGGGATGGCGGTGAGCAGCGCACCGGACAGGAACGCCGAGAACGGGAAGGCCGAGCCGGACAGACCCGCCAGCACGAACCGTACGGCACCCCAGACCAGACGGCCCGCCACCATAGCGGTGACGAGGGCGGCATACATCATGGGCAGCGTGTGCCGGACTTTTTTGTACATCCAGCCCGCCACAGCGCCGTAGGTGGCCAGCTCAAAGGCCATGGCGATGGCGATGGGGTACAGCGGGGGCATCCCGAACAGCACCGAGCGCAGCAGCGGCGCGAGGAAGCCCAGGGCCAGGCCCCAGGGGCCGCCCAGCACAAAGCCGGCCAGCAGAACCGGAAAGTGCATGGGGCAGAGCATGTTGCCGACCTGGGGCACATGGCCGGTGATCATGGGCAGGACGAAGGCCAGCGCCAGAAACAACGCGGCCAGAACGAGATCCCGTGCGGGAGAGTGGGTCTTGGTGTTCATGAATGGTTCCTCCTCTGGGCAGACAAAAAAGGGGCCTGCCCCGGCGTTCCTCGCCAAAGGCAGACCCCTTCATGGTGTCCGTTCAACAATCTGCAATGAAAAAAATGAAGCCGGGCTTCGGCCCGGTGCCCGGCTTCGTGCCGGAATTGTGAAAATTATAGCAGATGCGGCGAACGCTGTCAAGATGGAAGAAAGCCTTGCAATTTTCACAAAAACGGAAGCAATTGAGCAGCTTTTTGCTAATTGATGTACATTTTGACGAAAGAACCTTGACGTTTTTACATAGAATAGATAATATATACTTGAAAAATAGCGTATTGGGGCGCAACAGCCCGCTGCGCAGACATTCCGATGCAAACGCTGAGGTTCATACGGGAGGACCATCATGACAAATGCAGAAAAACTCACCCTGGCAAAGCACGCCTGCCACATCCGCATGGGCGTGATCGAGGGCACGCACAGCGCCAAGTGCGGCCATCCGGGCGGCAGCCTGGACATCGCCGAAGTGTTGTCCTACCTCTATTTTGTAGAGATGAACGTCGATCCGAAGGCTCCGAAGGACCCGGACCGTGACCGTCTGGTGCTCTCCAAGGGCCACGCAGCCCCCGGCCTGTACGCAGCGCTGGCCGAGCGCGGCTTCTTCCCGGTGGAAGACCTCAAGACTCTGCGCAAGATCGGCAGCTACCTGCAGGGCCACCCCAATATGAACAGTGTGCCGGGCGTGGATATGTCCACCGGCAGCCTGGGCCAGGGCATCTCTGCCGCCGCCGGCATGGCACTGGGTGCCAAGCACGCAGGTAAGGCCCTGAACGTCTATGCCATCGTGGGCGACGGCGAGGTCGAAGAGGGCGAGTGCTGGGAAGCCTTTATGTTTGCCGCACACTACGGCCTGTCCAACCTCTGCGTCTTCCTGGACCGCAACCGCCTGCAGATCGACGGCCCCACCGAGAACGTCATGAGCAGTGAGCCGCTGGAAGATAAGCTCCGCGCCTTCAACTTCAATGTCCTGACCATCGACGGCCACGACTACGACCAGATCGAGAAGGCCATCGCAGCCTTCCACGCAGAGAGCGAGAAGCCCACCTGCATCCTGCTGGACACCATCAAGGGCAAGGGCGTCTCCTTTATGGAAAACGCCGTTGACTGGCACGGCAAGGGCCCCAATGACGAGGAATATGAGATCGCCATGAAGGAACTGACCGCAGCCTACGCCGCGCTGGAAGAGGAGGAAA
Source organism: Faecalibacterium sp. Marseille-Q3530 (assembly GCF_017377625.1). Classification (NCBI taxonomy): domain Bacteria; kingdom Bacillati; phylum Bacillota; class Clostridia; order Eubacteriales; family Oscillospiraceae; genus Faecalibacterium; species Faecalibacterium sp. Marseille-Q3530. Next base: position 27,643 of record NZ_JAFREH010000014.1, read on the forward strand.
AGTAAGATGGCAGATGTGAAGAAGATTGCGACCCGTGACAGCTACGGCAACACCCTGAAGGAGCTGGCTGCAGAGGGTCACGACGACATCGTGGTGCTGGACGCCGACCTGGCCGCCGCCACCAAGACCGGTATGTTCCGCAAGGCGTATCCGGACCGCCACTTTGACTGCGGCATTGCCGAGGGCAACATGATGGGCGTGGCCGCGGGCCTGGCCACCATGGGCTATACCCCGTTCGTTTCCAGCTTTGCCATGTTTGCTGCGGGCCGTGCCTTTGAGCAGATCCGCAACTCCATCGCCTACCCCCGCCTGAACGTTAAGATCGGCGCGACCCACGGCGGCATCTCCGTCGGTGAGGACGGCGCTTCCCACCAGTGCTGCGAGGATTTCGCCCTGATGCGCAGCCTGCCCGGCATGACCGTCATCTGCCCCGCCGATGACGTCGAGGCCCGCGCAGCCGTCCGCGCCGCGTATGCGATGCAGGGCCCGGTCTACCTGCGCTTCGGCCGTCTGGCAGTGCCCGTCTTCCACGATGAGGCCAACTACCACTTCGAGCTGGGCAAGGGCGAGCAGCTCACCGAGGGCAACGACATCGCCATCATCGCCACCGGCCTGATGGTCAACGAAGCCCGCCTGGCGGCAGAGCAGCTGGCCGCTGAGGGCATCCACGCCCGCGTCATCAACATCCACACCATCAAGCCGCTGGATGAGGAGATCGTCATCCGGGCGGCAAAGGAGTGCGGCAAGGTCATCACCGCCGAGGAGCACAGCGTCATCGGTGGTCTGGGCGAGGCCGTCTGCGCCGTCCTGAGCGAGAAGTGCCCCACCCTCGTCCGCCGCGTCGGTGTGCAGGACAAGTTCGGCTGCTCCGGCCCGGCCTGGGATCTGCTGAAGCTGTACGGCCTCGATGCCGCCACCATCTGCAAGACGGCCCACGAGATGCTGTAAGAAGAACTGCAAATGCAAAGCGCCTGTCGGCAGATGCTGACAGGCGCTTTTTGCTGGGTTCAGATGCGGGTGAAGGGCACCATGCCGTGCTCTTCGGGGGTGTAGTATTCCATCAGGGCCAGATAGTTCTCGCCCTCATGGCAGTAGGCGGCGCGGAGGACGCTGTCCAGTTCGCCCCGCATCGAGACGAGCTTGACGATGTACTGCGCCATGATCCGGACGATGTTGGACTCGATGCCGTAGCACAGGCCGACGGCCAGCACCGGGATGATGATCTGCTGGGCCAGCAGGGGCACGTTCTGGCCGAACCGCTCCAGGATGGGGCGGCTCATTCTGGAAGCGGCCCAGACGCTGCGGGCGATGGTCCAGAAATCGAACTGGTGCATGTTGGAAAGGCTCTGCAGCCGGAGGACGATCTCCTCGTCGGACAGGATCTTGCCGTAGAGCGCCTCGTCCTCGGTGCGGATGAAGGCGCATTGCAGCATGTCCATGACGGCGGGTTCGAATTTTTCGTGGAAGATCTCCTTGCTGCCGCAGAAGTTCTCGACCGCGCGGATGACGGCAGTGGCGTCCTCGGCGGTGGCAAGGCTGCTGATCTCCAGCGGCACCGGCCCGTAGGAAGCGCCCAGAGCGTCGAGGTCAGCCAGCTCGGTCCGGTTCCGGGTGGCGGGCAGGAAGCGGTCGTTGCCGTTGCGGTGGTAGCCCCAGTCGGAGGGGAGCACGCGGGTGACGAGGTCGCCGCTGGAAAGGATGTTGAAGATGTTACTCTCACCCCAGGTGACGCGCAGCGAGCCGTCGGCCTTGTGGTTGTTGTCGAAATCCAGCTGCATGTCCGGCTGGTCGGCGGCAGTCAGGGCCGCAGGGGTGGCAAAGGTGTAGACGAAGCAGTTGGCCTTTTCCAGCTGCGGCAGGGCGTTCAGCGCCTTGGCGGAAAGGAGGTTCGCAATGATGGCTCCGCGGCTGTAGCCGCCGATCCAGAGCTTGAGCTCACCGGGGTCTCCCTCCTGCCCGATCTGCGCCAGATAGGCCTTGAGGGAGGCAAACACGGCGGCCACTGGCGTCGTGAAGCCGTAGTGGGCGCTGGTGGAGCCGGTGTGGACGTTGCTGGCCCACTCGCCGCCATAACCGCCGCCCCGCAGCATCAGGGCCACGAGGGTGCGTGTTTTGCCGTTGTGGATGTAGCGCTTCCGTGCCAGTGAGTAGCCCACGAAATCCCCGGCCTTGCCAGTGTCGATGTCGTAGTTGTAGAAACGGGCATCCCCGAAGCCCAGCAGCTCATAGGCGGCGGCGAGGTTCGCCTCGCGGCCCACAGAGCCGTTGACCCAGTACTGCGGGATGCTGACAGCCGCAGTGAACGCGGCCATGACCATGCCCAGCGTCACGAAGGCCAGCTGGTGGTCGTACTCGGTGGCCGGGTGGTCGAACAGGCTCTCGGAGTAGTAGAAATCGTGGGTGATATCCAGATTGCTCAGGATGCTGAGAAACGGCAGCGGATAGGTGCCATCCGGCACGGCATGGCCCACCGGCTGCGCCGCAGCGGCAGAGCCAGCCGGAAGCAGCAGCCCGCCGACGGCCGAAAGCCCCAGCGCCTTGCAAAAATCCCGTCGCTTCATACGATGTCGTCCCCTTCCTCAATTTTTTCTAGTATATCGCATCCCGGCACCAAAAATCAACGGGGCAGCTGCATTTTGCAGCCGCCCCGCGGTGTGTTATCATGAGATTCAGTCGAGGTGCTGGCAGTACTCGACGATGTGGCGGAACATCTGTTCCACAGCCGGAGCCATGGCGGTGGGCCGCTGAACGGCCAGACCGACCACGCGGTCTTCTTCCGGCTGGATGGGATAGATCTTGACCCCGGCCGTGCACTTGCGCAGCAGCATCCGGGGCATGATGGAGATGCCCAGACCGGCTTCCACCATCGCGATGTTGGACTGGTCGTCGATGACGTGGCAGCGGCGCTCAGTGGCGATGGAATATTTCTTGAGGAACTGGCGCATCTCGGCGTCGGTGGCATCCCACTGGACGACGAAGTTCTGGCCGTTCATCAGCTCTGGCGTCATCACGCCGCGGGGCGGTTCGGGCCAGTCCATGGGGGTGATGCAGAGCAGCGGCTCACGGAACAGCTCGGTGAGGGTGAACTCCTCCCGGCAGTTGTTGGAGAGGAAGGCCATGTCTACCTGCCCGGTGCGCAGCCACTCCTTCACGTCGTCGTAGGTGCCCTGATAGACCTCGACCTCGATCTGCGGGAACTGGGCCATGAAGCCCTTGAGGATGTCGGGCAGCAGCCCGGCACAGACGGAGTTGAAAGCGCCCAGCTTCACTTTGCCCTTCTCCAGGCCGTTCAGCCGTGCAATGCTCTGCTGCAGGGCCTCGTCGCTGTTCAGGACGGCCCGGATGGACGGATAGAGCGAGGCACCGTAGCTGGTCATGGTGACGCCGTTCTTGCCGCGGTTGAATAAGGTAAAGCCCAGCTCAGCCTCCATCACCGCAATGGCGTGGCTGATGGCAGACGGGGTCAGGTGCAGCTGCTGGGCGGCTTTGTTAAAGCTGCCCTGCCGCGCGACTGCGTCGAAAATTTCATAGGAAAACAGCGTCATATCCCATGCCTCCTTCCGTTTTCTCGTTCGGAGACGCTTCATTCTCTGTGAATCTTTTTCATCTTTGATTTGAGATAGTTCAATTATCTTCTTGATTGTACTATTCCGGGCTCGTTCTGTCAAGCATTTTCGGGCCGATTTCTGGGCACGGCAGGCGGATTTTGTCAAATCGGATGCAGGATTTGGAGAAGAGAGATCGTATAAAACAAAAGAATGAAAAAAGACACGGTGCAAACGATTGAAATGAGGAAATTGAATGGAAACACTTCAGACACAGACCCGGCCGGGCCTGAGCGGAACGGCGCTCAAGCTCGCTGCCTGCATCACCATGCTCATCGACCACATCGGGGCCTCCTGCATTGAGGCGACCTATGGGGTCGCATACCGGACGCCGCCGCAGATCCTGCAACTGGATCGGGTGCTGCGGCTCATCGGGCGGCTGGCCTTTCCCATCTTCTGCTTCCTGCTCGTGGAAGGCTTCCTCCACACCCACGATGTGAAAAAGTACATCGGGCGGCTGTTCCTGTTCGGGCTTCTCAGCGAGGTACCCTTTGACATGGCTTTCTTCAAGACGCCGTTCCATTGGGGCAATCAGAACGTGTACTGGACGCTGGCGCTGGGCGTGCTTGCCATGGCGCTGCTGCAAAAATCCGAGGATGCCGACGGCAATGCGGCCTGGACAGGCCGTCTCGCAGCGCTGGCCTGCGCAGTGATGGCCCAGCTGGCGGGGACAGATTATGGGGCCATTGGCGTCGCGCTCATCGTGGCGCTGTACCTGACCCGGAACGACCGGAGGTATCAGTGCATCATCGGCGCGGTGCTGATGCTGTTTGAGATCACCGCCCCGCTGGCGTTCGTGCTGCTCTGGTTTTACAACGGTGAGCGCGGCCGCTGCCCGCAGTGGGCCAAATGGGCATTCTACGGGTTCTATCCTGTGCATCTGACGCTGCTGGCGCTGGTGACGAATCTGCTCCTGGCATGAAAAAAGCCGCCCCGGAAGCCCCGGAGCGGCTGCTTTTTTGTGCCCGACAATGGAAAAAGCCCGATGAACTCAAAGGATCATCGAGCTTTTTCTTGGCGGAGTAGGAGGGATTTGAACCCTCGCGCCGTTGTTTAGACGACCTACGCCCTTAGCAGGGGCGCCTCTTCGGCCTCTTGAGTACTACTCCAGAGCAAAGTGTGTTACACTGATTCAAAAAAATGGCGGAGAGAGTGGGATTCGAACCCACGGTGCGTTGCCGCACGGCAGTTTTCAAGACTGCTTCCTTAAACCACTCGGACATCTCTCCTCGTGGGCACCCGCACACGCCGTACCGAATGCCTATTTAATTTACCAGATTTCCAGCCTGCTGTCAACCCCAAATTAAAAATTTCTCCACGATGCAGACCAAAAATGATTTTGCGACAACTTTTTTTCGAGCCAAAACAAAACTTTCTCTTTACTTGCACAGCCTTTTGTTGTATAATAAAAACAGCAAGAAACAAACCCGACGGACGAGAACAGAGGAGTGTTGAACGATGTCGTTTCCGGAGCTGTTACGGCAATGCCGCAAGCAAAAGCATATGAGCCAGGCGGAACTTGCGTCACTTTTGGGCGTTACCCAGCAGGCAGTGGGCAAATGGGAGAGCGGGAAAAGCTCCCCGGACCCTGCCACGGTGGCCAAGCTTGCCGAGATCCTGGATACCACCGCAGACTACCTGCTGGGCCTGTTCGATCCCGCCAGCGAGGGCCAGACCGAGGAGCGCTTCTTCGGCAGCTATGTGTACAGCCTGATCCCGGTCATCGGCACGGTCAAGGCCGGTTACGGCGCGCTGGCCTATGAGGAGGACTACGGCAAGGAATATGCCCGCGTCAAAGACCCCTCCAGCTACTTCTATCTTGTGGTGCGCGGCGACAGTATGGAACCCCGCATCCACGATGGCGATCTGGCTCTGGTGCACCGGCAGGATACGCTGGAAAACGGCGACCTGGGCGTCCTGATCTACGGCGACGAGGGCGAAGGCACCCTCAAGCGGTATCTGCAGCGGGGCAACTGCGTCGTGCTGCAGCCCTTCAACCCGGCTTACAAGGAGCTGGTCATCAAGGGCGAAGACCTGAACCGCCTGCACATTGCAGGCCGCGTGGTCGAGACCAAGGCCAAGTGGTAACCAATTTGCGCTGAAAAGGCTGCTGCAAGGATGCGGCAGCCTTTTTTGATAAACGAACGGAGGTGCGGCATGGAACAGTCGCTGATGGAAAAGCTGACCATTCTGGCAGACAGCGCGAAATACGATGTAGCCTGCACGTCCAGCGGAGCGTCCCGCGCGGCAAAGGCGGGCAGCATGGGCAGCTGCTACGCGCCGGGCTGCTGCCATGCCTTTACGGCGGACGGCCGCTGCGTCAGCCTGCTCAAGGTGCTGATGACCAACTGCTGTGCCTTCGATTGCAGCTACTGCGTCAACCGCAGGTCCAACGATGCGCCCCGCGCTACCTTTTCGCCGTGGGAGCTGGCCGAGCTGACCATCGAGTTCTACCGCCGCAACTACATCGAGGGGCTGTTCCTGTCCAGCGCGGTGCTGGTCAGCCCGGACTACACCACCGAGCGGATGCTCAAGACCCTGCGCCTGCTGCGGAACGAATACCATTTCGGCGGGTACATCCACGCCAAGGCCATCCCCGGCACCAGCCCGGAACTGCTGGAGCAGCTGGGTTTTCTGGCCGACCGTCTGAGCGTCAATGTGGAACTGCCCAGCGAGAGCAGCCTGAAACTGCTGGCCCCGGACAAGGGGCGGCACTCCATCTTCCGGCCCATGAAGCAGATCGCAGTGGAGGGAGCCGCCAACCGGGAGGAACTGACTCTCTACCGCAAAGCGCCCCGGTTCGCGCCCGCCGGTCAGAGCACCCAGATGATCGTGGGGGCTTCGCCGGAGACGGATCATCACATCCTCAAGCTGACCGAGGGGATGTACCAGAAATACAGCCTCAAGCGGGTGTTCTACTCCGCCTACATCCCCGTGGCCGAGGATACCCGCCTGCCCGCGCTGGACACCAAGCCCCCGCTGCTGCGGGAGCACCGGCTCTATCAGGCGGACTGGCTGCTGCGGTTCTATCAGTTCAAAGCGGACGAGATTTTGGACGCCGATCATCCGAACTTCAACCCCTATCTGGACCCGAAATGCAACTGGGCGGTCCAGCATTACGGGCTGTTCCCGGTGGACGTGAACCGGGCCTCCTTCGAAATGCTGCTGCGGGTGCCGGGCATCGGCCCCAAGAGTGCCCGGCGCATTTGGCATGCCCGGAAACAGGCCTCGCTGGGGCTGGATGAGCTGAAGCGGATGGGCGTGGTGCTCAAGCGGGCCCAGTATTTCATCACCTGCCGGGGCTTTGCCGGAGCGCATCCGGGGCGGGGCAGCGCGGGCCGGGAGCGGATCACGAGCGCCCTCATCGACCCGAACGTCTTCAGCGGCGGCGTGGAGCAGCTGAGCCTGTTCTCGCCGCCCGCCGTGGACAAGCTGGTGGCACAGGGGGTGCCGCCCCACGCGGCCCAGAAGCTGGTGCGGGAGGAGGCAGTGCAATGTCTGGCCAGAGCACTGTAAACCCCGCCCGCAAGCTCCACGATGCCGCAGTCGTTTACCTCTACGACGGCAGCTTTGAGGGCTTTCTCTGCTGTGTCTTCGAGAGCTTTGCCCAGCACGAGATCCCGTTTGCGGTCTGGACGCCGGAGCGGGAGACCGCCACCCTCTACCCCTTCAAGGACATCGCCACCGATCACGAAAAAGCCCGGCGGGTGTTTGCCAGCTTTGGCCGGAAACTGGGGGCCGAGACGGAATACCTCGTCACGCGGGACTTCCTCTCCGGCCGGGAGGACAAGGAACTGCTTCTCATCCGGTTTCTGCATCTGGCCTTCGCGCTGGGGCCGGGCACGGTCAAGCGGGCAGGCCACCCGGACGTCGCGCCGCTCTACGAGATGAAAAAGAGCCTCGACTGGGAGGTGGACAAATTTCAAGGGTTCGTCCGCTTCGAGGAACACGACGGGATGCTGGGTGCGGTCATCCACCCGAAAAACTACATCCTGCCGCTGCTGCGGGGGCATTTCTGCGGCCGCTTTCCGGAGGAAGACTTCATGATCTACGACGCGGTGCACCAGGCAGTGCTGCTGTATCGGGATCACCGGCCGCAGCTGCTGGAACTGGCCGAGCCGCTGGAGCTTCCTCCGCCCAGTGAGCGGGAGCAGCAGTTCCAGGCGCTCTGGAAGCAGTTTTACAAAACGCTGGAGATCCAGGCCCGCCACAACGAGCGGGGCCGCATGACCCACTGCCCCAAACGCTTCTGGGCCGATCTGACGGAGCTGCGGGAGGAACTGTGAAGCAGCGCGGAACTTCTTGTATTGTGCCGAATGCTGTGATAAAAATCAGAACCGGGAGATACCATGCGGCATCTCCCGGTTTTTGTATCTTAAAGATATTCTTCAAAATATTGCTCGGAAAAAGAAATGCTCCTTTTTCAAGGGAGCAAGTCTTCTCAGTGAACTTTTCTTTTGTTTTACTTGGTCGCGTTCTACGAGACCATCTTCGGCAGGTCTTCCTACATTTATAGTATACGGCTTTCTGACGAAAACGTCAACTTGTTTACGTGAAAAATTGCGTTGCCGTCAAAACACCAGCTGCACCAGCAGCACATAGCAGACCGTGCCGCCGACGATGGAAACAAGGGTCTGGTGCTTCCATTTGTGGAGGGCGATGGTCACGGCGATGGCGAGGGCCTCCGGGATGCCGTGGCTGCCCGCAAAGGGCGTCACGCTCTTGAGGCAGTAGACGATGAGCATCCCGAAGATGGCGGCGGGCAGAACGCGGCCCAGATACCGCACCACCTCCGGCGGCTGCTGGTCCTTGGAGGAGAAAATCAGAAACGGCAGAAAGCGGGTGAGCATGGTGGCAGCGGTGCACACCGCGATCGTGATGCCCATTTGCAGTGCGGTCATTTCGGCACCTCCGTTTCGCCGTGCTTTGCTTCAATGGTCTCAATGGGCCTGCGCAGGGCCACCAGCAGCACCAGGATGCAGGCCATGGCGGGCAGCAGGAAGCTGCCTGCCCCAAAAAGCACCAGGCAGACCAGCGGAACCAGCAGCCCGATGAGGGCGCTGATGTGCTGTTTTTCTTTTTCCCACTGGTTCAGGAAGATGACCACGAACATGGCCGTCATCACGAAATCCACGCCCTCTGTGCTGAAGGGCAGGACCGAACCGACAACCGCGCCCAGCCCGGCGCTGGCCACCCAGTAGAGCTGATCCAGCAGGGTGATGAAAAACATGAACCAGCCCCGGTCCACCCCTTCCGGCGGCTCGGCCGAGCAGGTGATGGAAAAGGTCTCGTCGCTCATGGCGTAGATCATGTAAACGCTGCGCAGGCCATAGCCTTTGTAGCGCTCCAGCATGGCAAGGCCGTAGAACAGGTGCCGCGCCTGGATCATCAGGGCCATCAGAAAGGCCGACAGCGGCGCGAACGCCCCCAGCAGCAGGCTTGCCAGCACGAATTCCAGCGAGCCGCCGTAGACGACGGTGCCCATCAGCATGGGCATCCAGACCGGCAGGCCCAGAGATTGAACGTAGATGCCGTACCCCATGCCCAGCACGAGGTAACCGGCAAACACCGGCACCGTCTGGGGCGCAGCTGCCCAGAGCGCCCGCCACACCTTGCCGGAAGAATGAGGATCTGATTTGACTGGATACATTTCCACTAACCTCCTGGATTAGTAGTATAACAGAATCTCCCGGTATTGCAAGTTGTTTCGGGAAAAAGATTTTGTGCACAAAAACACCCCCGCCGAAAAAATTCCCGGCGGGGGTGTTCGTGTGTTATGGGTCACTGCTCGTTCTTCCGGGCAAGGTCCTTGGTGTAGAGGGCGCGGGTGGCGTTGAGGACGGCCAGCACCATGACGCCGACGTCGGCGAAGATGGCGGTCCACATGCTTGCCAGACCCAGAGCGCCGAGCGCCAGGCAGGCGAACTTGATGGCCAGCGCGAAGACGATGTTCTCGTAGACGATGCGGAGGGTGCGGCGGGCGATGCGCATGGCCAGCGCGATCTTGGCCGGGTCGTCGTCCATCAGGACGATGTCCGCGGCCTCAATGGCGGCGTCCGAGCCCAGCGCACCCATGGCGATGCCGAGGTCGGCGCGGGACAGGACGGGCGCGTCGTTGATGCCGTCGCCCACGAAGGCGAGGTTCTCTTTCGGGCCTTTGGCGGCGAGGAGCGTTTCGATCTGGTCCACCTTGTCGCCGGGCAGCAGACCGGCATGGTATTCGTCCAGACCCAGCTGATTGGCGACCGCTCTGGCTACAGGCTCGGCGTCGCCGGTCAGCATCACGGTCTTGCGGACGCCTGCGGACTTCAGGCTCCGGATGGCCTGCGCGCTGTGGGGCTTGACCACGTCCGCGATGAGCAGATAACCGGCGTACTGACCCTCGATGGCCACATGCACGAGGGTGCCCGGCTCGGTCACTTCAGGGGCGGTGAGGCCCAGTTTTGCCATCAGGCGGGCATTGCCGGCGGCAACGGTTTTGCCGTCCACCTTTGCTGTCACGCCGTGGCCGCCCAGCTCCTGGACATCGGTGACGCGGCTGGCGTCGATGTCCCTGCCGTAAGCGGCCTTGATGCTCAGAGAGATGGGGTGTTTGGACCAGCTCTCCGCGAGGGCGGCGGCCTCCACGAGGGCGTCTTCGGTGACACCGTGTTCGGGGTGGACGCCCACGACCTTGAAGGTGCCCTGGGTCAGGGTGCCGGTCTTATCAAAGACCACGATCCCGGTGCGGGCCAGCTCTTCCAGATAGGTGGAGCCTTTGACGAGGATGCCGCAGGCGCTGGCACCGCCGATGCCGCCGAAGAAGCTCAGCGGGATGGAGATGACCAGAGCGCAGGGGCAGGAGATGACGAGGAAGGTCAGGGCGCGGTAGACCCAGTCGCCGAAGCGGGCGGGCTGGCCCATCAGCAGCAGGACCACCGGCGGGATGAACGCCAGAGCCAGTGCGCTGTAGCAGACGGCGGGGGTGTACACGCGGGCAAAACGGGTGATGAAGTTCTCGGTGCGGGCCTTTTTCATGCTGGAATTTTCCACGAGGTCGAGGATCTTGGAGACCGTGGACTCGCCAAATTCCTTGGTGGTACGCACCTTGAGCAGGCCGGTCATGTTCACACAGCCGCTGATGACCTCGTCGCCGGTCTGCACATCGCGGGGCAGGCTCTCGCCGGTCAGGGCTGCGGTGTTCAGGGCCGAAGTGCCCTCCACGATCACGCCGTCGATGGGCACACGTTCGCCGGGCTGGACCACGATCACGGTGCCGACTTCGACATCATCGGGGTCCACCTGTTCCAGCTTGCCGTCTGCGTCCTCGATGTTGGCGTAGTCGGGGCGGATGTCCATCAGGCTGGAGATGCTCTGGCGGCTCTTGCCGACGGCCACGCTCTGGAACAGCTCGCCGATCTGGTAAAAGAGGATGACGGCGCAGCCCTCGACATAGTCGCCCAGCGCGAACGCGCCCACGGTGGCAACGGCCATCAGGAAGCACTCGTCGAACGGCTGGCGGTTCTGGATGCCCTTGAGCGCCTTGCGCAGGACATCCCAGCCCACCACGAGGTACGGGATGAGGTAGAGCACCAGCTCCACCGGGGTGGGGAATGCGGGCAGGAGCTTCAGGATCACGATCAGGATGACCGCCGCGATGATCTGATACAGCACCTTTTTCTGCTTTTTGGTCATACGAAACTCTCCTTTTGACGGATGGCTGGGGGCGGTTTCAACAGGTTTTCCCCGGAAAGGAAACTTTTCCACGTTTTCCCCCATGTTTTCCACGAGGTTTTCCCGAAGAAATCTGACTTTTTCGCGTTTGTTTTCAAACTTTTCCGCAAAAGCTGTTGAAAACCCGGTGGAAAGTGTTGAAAACTGGCTTTTCTTTCAACAGGAAATCGTCGGGGAAGGAAACGGCTCCCCCGCAGGAGGAGCCGTTCTCATCGGATGCGTTGCTCAGATATCAAAGATCTCGCAGTCGTCCTCGACCTTTTTGCAGGCGGCCAGAACGTTCACCATGGTGTCGTGGGGGTCTGCGCCCTCTGCGAACTCCACCTTCATCTTCTGGGTCATGAAGCTGACGGTCGCATTTGCCACACCGGCCACGGTGTTGGCGGCATCTTCCATCTTCTGGGCGCAGTTTGCGCAATCGACCTCGATCTTGTAGCTCTTCTTCATAATAAGTACCTGCCTTTCGGTTATTCTTCGATATGATCCATCCCCATGGAGAGGATGCTGCGCACATGGTCATCGTCCAGTGCGTAGTAAACGGTCTTTCCGTCCCGGCGGAACCGCACGAGCTTCGAGTCCTTCAGCACCCGGAGCTGGTGGCTCACCGCAGACTGGCTCAGCTGCACCGCATTCGCGAGGTCCTGCACACACAGCTCGCTGTCGTGGAGCGCATACAGGATCTTGATGCGGGAGGAGTCGCCGAACACCCGGAACAGGTCGGCCAGCTCATACAGCACTTCGTCGTCCGGCATCACAAGAGGCCCCGGCTGCGCGGCGGGCAGAGCGTCTTTGGGGTCGTTCATGGCAGTCTCTCCTTTCGCAGCACATTCATGTGAACGCTTGTTCATGTGTTCATAGTATCACGCGGAAGGAACCCTGTCAAGGCTTTTTGCAAAGATTTTGAGCAGAACCTTGAAATTGTAAAAAAATACCCCAATACGCAAGAAAACTGCGATTTCAATCTGCAAAAAGGGTGCGTTTTGAGTGCGGAAAAATGGAATGAGTATCAGGTTTTCCGAGGGGCTATAACGGAAAAAGTGTCAATGTTTTCGTCGATTTTCGGTGAAGTTTTTTGCTGCCCATGGCAGATACATCACCGCCAGTGCCGCAGCGATGGCGGGCAGGAAGCCGAGTATATAATACGGTTCACCCAGAAATCTCGTGAAGGCACAGGTGATGATGTTGGCGGTTGGGTTGTTCAGGAAATAGAAGTTCGTGTACAGAGACTTGTTGAGAAAATAGATGGGCAAGGCGGTGCCGAACAGGAAAGCCAGTACCTGCGGCACCCGGCGGGGGCTGGGGCGGTAGCCGCCCACAACGAGAAGGACCGGGTAAAGCACCAGCAGGGCGTGGATGGAGACCGAGTGCAAGTTGATGAGCGTCCACCATGAAGGCACATCCAACCAGCTTGGGCAGAGCAGGGCCAGCGCCGCGCCGGGGATGCAGAGGGCGTAAAGTTCCTCTTTGCACCAGTTCTGGTCGAACAGGGTGTTGTACAGGCAGACGAAAACGTTGATGCTGCATAGGTGGAGCGGGAGATAGCTCCAATTCCACTGGCCAGTCAGGGCCATGCCGAGCAGAAGGGCCGCTTCGTCAAGAAGCAGAAGCACCGTGACCCCCACCAAGATGCGCCGCCGCTGTTTTGGCCCGCTGTGCCTGTACCAGAGCGCAGCACTCAGGATGAAGATCAGTGAAAGCGCCAGTTCGGTGAGATGGATTCTTCCATACAGTGGGTAACACTGATAATTCACTCCGTACTCCAGCGCGGTGATATCGTAGGATTTCCAGAAGTCGTTCATAGGCGTACCCTCCCCCATTTTGCCCTATCATAACGCGTTTTGGGCTGACAGAAAAGAGGAAAATGCAGAAATCCACCAAAAACAGGTGCATCGACGCGGAAAATGTGGTATCCTATCAGGAGATCGGAAATTTACTGCCGCAAGGCGATTCTGGAAAGGAAGTTTTTTTTATGTTGACTATTGGCATCCACGGCGAGCAGAGCCAGCTCGTGACGAACGAAAACACCGCAAAGACCATGGGCAGCGGCACACTGGATGTGTTCGCAACGCCCGCACTGGTGGCACTGGCCGAAAAGACCTGCTGGATGAGCGTCGCGTCCGAGCTGGACGCGGGCTGCGGCTCGGTGGGCACAAAGCTGGAACTGGAACACACCGCCCCCACCCCCGTGGGCATGACCGTGACCTGTGAGAGCGAGCTGACCGCCGTGGAAGGCCGGAAGCTGGTGTTCAAGGTCTCGCTGCACGACGAAAAAGGCCCCGTGGGCGGCGGCGTGCATGAGCGCTTCGTCGTCAATGACGCGAAGTTCGCGGCGAAGGCGGAGAGCAAGAAGGGGTGAACCCTCTCAGTCACCTTCGGTGACAGCTCTCCCGAAGGGAGAGCCACTGGCGAGTCGGTAGTGGTCGTGCTGGACGAGCGAAGTTTTTTTCGATCGGGAACGGTCGGGCTCCGCTGTCTCGATTCACGGCTGCAATACAAATGCCGCTGCCAATGAGAGCAGGGCCCGGCACCTTGCGCCCCATCGGGCCCAAGCGAACAGCAGGGCTGGCCCGGTCTGCCAATGCCTCGCCCTTTGGGAGAGGTGGCAGTGCGTAGCACTGACGGAGAGGGTCCGTCTCGCAGCCGCTTCACGGTTTCTGAGGGGCGCCCTCCCGTGAGTGGGGACGGAGCGGTTCTTCCAGCCGCAGCGGCGGTTCATCCTCCGCCATCACCTGTTCTTCGGCCCGCTGCTGGGCCTCGTGGAGGAGGCGGGCGGCCTGTTCGCTGGCGCGGAACAGTTCAAAGTACAGCGCTTTATAATCCGGCGCGGCAAACACCCCCTTCCCTGTCTGGTTGGGGATAGTCTGCCCCGCGCTGAGGCAAAAAATCAAAAGAGGAATCAGATCTTATGAAAAAAGTCAATCTTTCGTGGGCGGGTGCCGTGCTGGTGTTCGCTCTGCTGCTGTGGTGCACGGCGGCAACACCCGGCACCATTGCCGACCCGTCTACCTACACCTGCGCCGTGTACAGCACGGCGCTCTCCCTGCTGCCGCCGGTGGTGGCCATCGTGCTGGCACTGAACACCAAGGAGGTCTACACCTCGCTGCTGGTGGGCATCGCGACGGGTGCGCTGCTCTTTGCCAACGGCAACCTGGAACTGGCCCTGAACACCCTGTTCTTCAACGAAGACGGCGGCATGGTCGCCAAGCTGTCCGACTCCAGCAACGTAGGCATTCTGGTCTTTCTGGTCATGCTGGGCATCCTGGTGGCCCTGATGAACAAGGCGGGCGGCAGCGCGGCCTTTGGCCGCTGGGCGTCCACCCACATCCACACCCGCGCGGGGGCGCAGTTCATGACCCTTGTTCTGGGTGTGCTCATCTTTGTGGACGACTACTTCAACTGCCTGACCGTAGGCTCCGTCATGCGGCCTGTGACCGACCGACAGAAGGTCTCCCGCGCAAAGCTGGCCTACCTCATCGACGCCACGGCGGCCCCGGTCTGCATCATCGCGCCGGTGTCCAGCTGGGCGGCGGCCGTCACCTCCTCGGTGCCGGAAGGTTCGGGCATCAACGGCTTTACCATGTTCCTGCGCACCATTCCGTATAACTACTACGCCCTGCTGACCATCATCATGATCCTCTTCCTCATCTTCACGGGCACCGACTACGGCCCCATGAAGCTCAACGAGGACAACGCGCTGAAGGGCGACCTCTTCACCACCGAAGACCGCCCCTACGGCGACGATGTGGACGACGGCACCGCAGCCTGCGGCCACGTCATCGACCTGATTTTGCCGGTGCTGGTGCTCATTGCGGCCTGCATCTTCGGCCTCATCTACACCGGCGGCTTCTTTGAAGGCGTGGACTTCATCACCGCCTTCTCCGACTGCAACGCCTCGGCGGGCCTGGTGCTGGGCAGCAGCATCGCGCTGCTGTTCACCTTCGTGTTCTACCGGGTGCGCGGCGTGATGACCTTTCAGGACTTCGCGGCCTGCATCCCGGAGGGCTTCAAGGCCATGGTCAGCCCCATGCTCATCCTGACGCTGGCATGGACCCTTTCCGGCATGACCAACCTGCTGGGTGCCAAGTATTACGTGGCCAACCTGCTCAACGGCTCGGCGGCTGCGCTGCAATATCTGCTGCCGACCATCATCTTTCTGGTGGCGGTGTTCCTGGCCTTTGCCACCGGCACGTCCTGGGGCACCTTCTCCATCCTCATCCCCATCGTCTGCCATGCGTTCCCGCAGGGGGAGATGCTGGTCATCTCCATTGCGGCCTGCCTGTCCGGTGCGGTGTGCGGCGACCACTGCTCCCCCATCTCGGACACCTCCATCATGGCGTCCGCCGGTGCTCATTGCAGCCATGTGAACCATGTGTCCACCCAGCTGCCCTATGCCATCACGGCGGCGGCCATCTCGGCGGTGTGCTATGTCGTCACCGGCCTGAGCCAGATGTTCCTGGGCACCAGCGCCAGCCTGCTCACCTCGCTGGTGCTGCTGGCCGTGGCCATCGTGCTGGAGCTGGTGGTGCTGAACGTCATCCGGCTGCGAACGGCCAAAGCAGACTGACCCAACCGGCGTTTTTGGCCCTGTCAAGGGGGCAAAAATCGTCATTCGCGCAGTTTTCAGGGCGTTTCACGCAGCTTTGCTTTCCTTCCGGCTGTTTTTCTGGTATGATGGACCCAGAAACGAACGACCGTGCGGCCTTTGGCAGAAGAGGAGGACGACCCCAATGAAAAAACGCATTCTCAGCCTGATCCTGGCACTGAGCATGGTGCTCTCCGTGCTCCCCCTGGGGGCTTTTGCAGAAGGCTCCAACCAAGACCTCGTCATGGAGGGCGGCTTCCCGAAGGATTCCAACGGCGGCACTGCCGACTGCGATGGCAACGGCTGGAGTTACGATAAAA
The DNA here is from genome assembly GCF_017377625.1 of Faecalibacterium sp. Marseille-Q3530. Lineage (NCBI taxonomy): Bacteria > Bacillati > Bacillota > Clostridia > Eubacteriales > Oscillospiraceae > Faecalibacterium > Faecalibacterium sp. Marseille-Q3530. Next base: position 43,863 of record NZ_JAFREH010000014.1, read on the forward strand.
ACACCAAGACACTGACTCTGAAGGGTATGAGTAGGGAATTTGATTTCAGTTTCACCCATCCCCAAAACACCAGTGCAGGAACGAAGCCCGCTCCGGCTGTGCAGTGCGCGATTGAGATTCAATCGGGTGCGGAAATTACCGACGGCACCTTCAGTACAACAGTGAATAACTACACCGGCGGAAAGATCTCTGGCGGCACGTTCCAGAGCAAGGGCATGGTGATAAACAACGGCACCATCACCGGCGGCATATTCAATGGGGACGCAAACCTGAACGGGGTAACAGGTGACTACAACATCACCTGGGATGCGGCCTACTTCGGTGCCAAGATCACGGAAGTCAACGGTGTGTCTGCGGATTGGAAGCCCTACGTCGTCGTGACCAGCAATGCCACGACGAATGAAGTGACCATCACTGCCGACACCGAGATTTTCAGCCTGAACGGCAAGCCCATCGGCACGGACTACAACAGCAGCTACCCCAAACCAAACGACAGGACGACCGTGAAATTCACCATGCCGGACAAGAATGTGGTGCTGAACGAGGAGATCAACTACGGCGACTTCGTCATGAAGGACGGCTACCCGGAGGCTTCCAACGGCGGCAAAACCCCCTGCTGGGGCGACGGCTGGGAGTACGACAGTAGCGGCATACTGATTCTGAAGTATGGAACGTATGATTTCAGTTCCACCCATCCCCAAAACATCAGTGCAGGAACGCAGTTCGCTCCGGCTGTGCAGTGCGCGATTTACATTCAACCGAGTGCAGAAATTACCGGCGGCACCTTCAGTGCAACAGTGAAAAACCACATCGGCGGAACGATCTTTAGCGGCACCTTCGATGGAATAGTGGAAAACAAAGGCACCATCACCGGCGGCATTTTCGCGGCGGGCCTGTCTAAGAACTCCGGCAACGTGACTGGCGGCGTGTTCAACGGCAATACGGCGCTGACCGATGCCCGCCACGTCACCGTAACGGATGGCAGTCTGCTCAAAGTGAACGGCGAAGACCCGCGGAACGTGGATGAAACGACGGGAGCCGTGACGACCGGCACGGCATGGGACCTCTACTCCTATGCGGGCACCACCGTGACCATCACTGCCGATACCGAGATTTTCAGCCTGAACGGCCAGCCCATCGGCGCGGGCAACTGCAACAGCAGCTACGGCAGCGACAAGAAGACCGTGACCTTCACCATGCCGGACGATGACGTGGTGCTGAACAAAGCGATCACCAGCACAGACCTCGTCATGGAGAATGGCTGGCCGAAGGATTCCAACGGCGGCACCATCCCCTGCAAGGGCGACGGCTGGGAGTACATCCCCAATGACCCGACCAATGGCGACATGCTGCTTCTGACGGGCAGCAACCAGACCGGCGGGCTGTTCGATTTCAGCACCATCGGAGATGGTTCGGCGGTGGAGTGCAACGTCTTTGTGGGCAAGCCGACGGCCATCACGGGCGGCGAGTTCAACGGCAAAGTGTTCAACAACAGCGGCATTCTGGGCGGCACCTTCCACGGTGAGGTCGACAATAGGGCACCGGGCCGCATCGTGAATGGCACCTTCTACGGCGCTGTCGAGAACAACGGCATGATCGAAAACGGCACGTTCAACGATGCTGTCAAGAACAACTGCACCATCAACGACGGTACCTTCCACGTCAAAGTCGAAAATAACAGCGTCATCAACAGCGGCACCTTCAACAGCTCGGTCGACAACACGACCATGGGCCGCATCGAGAATGGTACGTTCAACGATGCAGTCGAGAATAATGGCACCATCGAGAACGGCACCTTCCACGGTGCAGTCGAGAACAACGGCACCATCAACGGCGGCGTATTCAACGGTGCTGTGACCGGCAGCGGCACAGTCAGCGAGAGCATCACCGGCAGCGGTACGCTGAACGGCGAGCCCATCACCAAGACGGAACCTGAACCGGAGCCGGAACCCACCACCTACACCGTGACCGTCATCGGCGGCACGATCGACGGCAAGACGTCCGTTTCCGCCAAGGAGAACGACACCCTGACCGTGGTGCTGGACCAGAGCGACATTCCGGACGGCATGACGTTTGACCTGTGGAGCATTTCGTCGAGCAAGCTCAGCGGCGATATCAACGTCGATTACCGGGCCGAGGCCATGACCTTCCAGATGCCTGCCGAAGATGTGACCATCCGGGCGCAGTACCGCTCGGCGGAGATCATCGAGGACGCAGCGCCCTCTCCGCTGGCAACGGCGGCGACCATCGCGGTGGGCGGCGCAGCCGCAGGCATCGTGGTGTGGCAGGGCGTGAGCCTGGGCGTAGACCTCTACCTCGCCAATGCGCTGCCCCAGGGTGTGCCGGTGCCGACCGACCGCCGTGCGCTGGCGCTACTCCTGTGGGAGACCGCAGGCAAACCGGAGGTGGCTCTGCCCACCCTTTACGGCGATATCCCCACCGAAGAGATCGAGCTGCAAAAGGCCACCCGCTGGGCGGTCCAGAACGGCCTGATGGACGCGGCCGACAAGAAGGATGCGTCCTTCTTTGACCCGGACCATTATGTCACCAAGATGGACGTCTTCGGCGCATGGCTCCGGCTCAAAAAGCTCCTCGGCACCACCTGAACATCCCCGACGCAGTGAGCGTCCCCCTTAATGCAAAGGACCTCCCGGCCTGCATGGGCTGGGGGGCCCTTTGTTTCAAAACGGAAAAATTCCGTTGCTTCTGGGAAAAAACATGGTATACTAAAGGAAATTGAGCAATCGGAAGGAGCCGTACCATGCTGGAAAAAGCATTCAACGACGTTTACACAAAATTCAAGCTGCACTTCTATCAGAACGTGTTTCAGCGCTTTGCCACCCGCGAGGCGACCCTGACCACGGTGGAGTCCTTCTGCATGGAGGGCATCATGGCCATGGGCGAGCCAACCATTGCGGAGTTCTCGCGGATGATGAAGATCTCTACCCCCAACGCAGCGTATAAGATCGGCAGCCTGATGCGCAAGGGCTACGTGGAAAAGATCCAGTCCGCCAAGGACCGGCGCGAGTACCACCTGCGCCCCACCCAGAAGTATTTCGAGTATTACAACATCAGCTATTCCTACCTGCACACCGTGGTCGAGCGTGTGCGGGAGCGCTTCCCCGCCGAGGACGTGGACAAAATGGAACAGATGCTCACCATCATCAGCGAGGAGCTGATGCCGGAGCTGGATCTGAAATCAAAGACGGAGGACGAATAAGCACCGTTTCACCCCGTTGGAGTAAAACGGCCGGGGCAATTGCAATCCGTGCGCCGGAATGATACAATAGGAGCCAGCGAGAACCGCCGCCGGACGTTTTTCCGGCAAGTGCAAGAAAGAAGGCTTTTATCATGAGCATGAATACAGTCCCTGAGCGTCTGGCTGCGCTGCGCGCCGCCATGGACGCCAATGGCGTGGACCTCTACCTCATCCCGGTGGGCGACCCGCACTCCAGCGAGTATCTGCCCGACCACTACACCTCCCTGACCTATTTCTCCGGCTTCCACGGCGAGAACTCGAACTTCGTCGTGACCAGAGACAAGAGCGCCCTGTGGGCCGACGGCCGCTATTTTGTGCAGGCCGAAAAGGAGATCGCGGGCACCGAGATCGAGCTGGAACGGATGGGCGAGCCGGGTGTGCCGACCGTGGAGCAGTACTGCGCCGATGCCCTGCCGGAAGGCGGTGTGCTGGGCCTGTGCGGCCTGACCGCTTCCTGCCAGCTGGTGCGCAGCGTACAGAAAGCGCTGGACGCCAAGCACGGCACCATCAAGACCCTGAATCTGGAAGATGAGCTGTGGACCGAGGGCCGCCCTGCCCTGCCGGAGACCCCGGCCTGGCTCCTGAGCAAGGAGTATGCGGGCTTTGCCCCCGCCGAGAAGCTGGAGCAGCTGCGGGCCAAGCTCAAAGAGCTGGGCTGCACGGCCCAGTTGGTGGGCAAGCTGGACAACCTGGCCTGGCTGCTGAATCTCCGCGCGATGGACATCCAGTGCACTCCCTACGCCATGGCCTACTGCTATGTGACCGGGGACCGTGCCGTCCTCTTCATCAACACCCGTCGTCTGGGCGCGGAGGCCGCTGCCGAGCTGAAGGAGAACGGCGTCGAGATCGCCGAATATGACGACGTCCTCACCTTCCTGGCTGCAGAGACCGAGGCCCAGACCGTTCTGGCCGACCCGGCTTCCGTCAACTATGCGGTCTATGAGACCCTGCGCAACAACCCGGTCCTGACCGTCAAGGATGAGGCCGACCCCCTGCTGCCGATGAAGGGCGTCAAGAACGAGACCGAGCTGAACCACAACCGTGAGACCCATCTGCGCGATGCCGTGGCCATGGTGCGGTTCCAGAAGGAGCTGGAAGAGCGTCTGGCCGCAGGCGAAGAGCTGACGGAGCTGACCGTGGATGAGATCCTCCACAAGTACCGCTCGGCACAGGACAAGTTCATCGTGGAGAGCTTCGGCACCATTGCAGCCTACGGCGGCAACGCGGCCATGATGCACTACCATGCCACCGAGGAAGACCACGCCAAGCTCGAAAAGAAGGGCTTTTTGCTGGTGGACAGCGGCGCGACCTACATGGACGGCACCACCGACATCACCCGCACCTACCCGCTGGGCGAGCTGACCGAGGACGAAAAGCGGTTCTACACCTGGACGCTGCAGTGCCATATCGACATTGCCAAGGCCGTCTGGCTGAACTACTGCGACGGCCACATGCTGGATACCATCGCCCGTGAGCCGCTGTGGCAGCACCTCATCAATTACCGCTGCGGCACCGGCCACAGCGTCAGCTTCGTGGGCAACGTCCATGAAGGCCCCCACGCTCTGAACGGCCGCAACACCACCGTGTTCCAGCCGGGCATGATCGTCACCGACGAGCCGGGCGTCTACGAGAGCGGCGTCGTCGGCATCCGCATCGAGAACGAGCTGGAGTGCTACCACAAGGCCGACAACCAGTACGGCACCTTCCTGGCCTTCCGCCCGCTGACCTTTGTGCCCATCGCCACCTCGCCTGTGGTGCCCGGCATCCTGACCAAGGACGAGATCGAGTGGCTGAACGCCTACCACCGCGAGGTCTTCACCAAGCTCGCTCCCCGCCTGACCGAGGAGGAGCGCGACTGGCTGGCCAAGAAGTGCGCCGCCATCGGAGCGTAAATAAGGATAAAAAGACCCTCTCAGTCTCGCTGGCGCTCGCCAGCTCCCCCGATGGGGGAGCTTTGATGCAGGTTCAACTCGACATCAAAACCTCGCCCTTTGATAGACTCCCCCGGCCGGGGGAGGTGGCACGTTAGTGCCAGAAGGGGACAAGGTGGCATTGCACAGCAATGACGGAGAGGGTTCTTTGTTATTCCTGTTCCGGTTTGTGCTCTTTCCAGTAGGCTTTTGCCTCATCGATGGCCTTTTTGAACGGGCCGGAGGGGTAGGTGCTCTCGGCGATGTCCACCAGGAATTTATACAGCTGGGGGCGCACCTCCTCATACATGCCCAGGCGGGTGTAGAGGTCTTTGTAATAGCGGAACACCTGCAGCTTGTTCTGCACCACGGTGGATACGTGGACCTGGGTGTGGCAGATGCTCTGCGGGTTCTGGACGTAGTAATAACCGGCCTTGCCGATGGAAACGAAGGTCTCGGCGTACTGGATATACCGCAGGTTGAAGACGAGGTCTTCGGCCCAGTGCATCTCGCTGACGAACTGGATGTCGTTTCGGGTCAGGAGGTCGCGGCGGTAGAGCTTGTTCCAGAGCACACTGTAAAAATAGGAGGCGGGCTTGTCCATCAGGCGGAGGGCGAAGGTGTCCTTGTCATAAACGCCTGCGGGCAGAAAGCCGTACTCCCGCATCTCCGGGGGCCGGGCGACGCTCATGACGCCCAGCTCGTCCTGGATCTTATCGAGCACCTGTTCGGGCTTGGAAGCGCCCGCCGGGATGACCATTTTGTAGGGTGCGATGACGAGGTCGGCGGTGTGCTCCTCGGCCGCGGCCACGAGAGCGGCCGTGAAGTCCGGGTCGAGATAGTCGTCGCTGTCCACAAACTGCACATACTTGCCGCCGGCCAGCTTCAGGCCCAGGTTGCGGGTGTCCGCTACGCCGGAGTTTTCCTTGTCCACCAGCACGATACGGGGGTCTTTGGCGCGGAACTCTTCGCAGACGGGCAGGCTCTGGTCCTTAGAACCGTCGTTCAGGATGATGATCTCGATGTTGGAATAGGTCTGTGCGCAGATGCTGCCTACGCAGCGGGCCAGATGGTTCTGGGCGTTGTACACGGGCAGGATGATGCTGACAAGGGGCTGATTCATGGCGGCGTCTCCTTTTCTGATTTTATAGTAACTATACTCCCGTGCGGCGTAAAATGCAAGCGCCCGGAAGGCCGGGCAGGAGGAAGAAGTTAAAAAAATGATCTTTCACATTGCGGTCTGCAGCCCGGATGCGGTGCTGCGGGGGCGGGTGCAGCGGCACTGCCTTGAATATTATGCCCGCCGGGCCGACGCCTGCATCGTGGAACAGCTGGAGGACGCGGGGGCACTGCTCCGCAAAGAGGACGCGGGCAGCCGGTTTGAGCTGTATCTCATCGAGCTGACAGCGGCAAACCCGGCGGCAGGTCTGCAGGCGGCGGCGCAGCTGCGGCAGCGCGGGGTGCGGGCACCGCTGGCCTTTCTGGCCCACACGCCCGCCTACGCCTACGAGGCGTTCCGGGTGGATGCGATGCAGTATTTGCAGATCCCCTTCCGGCCCGAACAGCTCACCGCCCTGCTGGACCGCGCCACCGAGCCGGAGTATGGCCCCGTCATCCCGGTGACGACGGCGACCGGCCTGCGGGCGCTCCCCTTTGTGGACATCGAGTATCTGGAATGCACCCACCATGTGGTGCATTTCCACCTTGCCAGCGGCGAGGATGTGGCCTCGCTCTCGCTGCGGGTGCCCTTCTCCGAAGTGGCAAAGCCGCTGCTGGCCGACCGGCGCTTTTTGCAGCCCCACCGCTCCTATGTGGTCAACCTGGCGGCGGCATCGCAGCTGTCCGTAGGGGAGCTGTGGATGCGCAGCGGTGCCCGCGTCCCCATCCCCCGCGGCCGCGAAGCCGCCGTGAGGGCAGCTTTCCGGAAGTTTTTGGAACGGTAAGAGCTGAAAAATACAATAACTCGATTGATTTCAGGCGGATGCCGTGGTAAACTAAAAGCAGAAACCACAAAGAAGGAACGCATATGGCAAAATTTATACCATTCATCCTCAGGGCGGACAGCGGTCAGAAGATCGGCGTGAAGATCGCACGGATGAAATGTGCGGATGCAGCGCAGACCGAAGAAGAGCCTCTGTGGCAGACAAGCTGGATGTCGGAGTATATGCAGGACGATGCTTTTGAAAAGTATGCGTTGAAAACGAGAGACGGAGAGCTTGTGGCACTGGCCGCATATGAGATCCTGAAACAGGATGTGATGGTGCACATCACCTATATCGAAAGCCAACCGGAGAGCAACCCGACCATTGTGGGACACTCGAAAAAATATCAGGGAATCGGGCGTGTCCTGATCGCCTACGGAATCAAGCTGTCGATCGACCATGAGTGTGGCGGAACGGTCACGTTTGAAGCAAAAGTCCCGGAATTGGCAGAACATTATGTTCGGGATTATGGAGCCTGCCCGCTGCCAAGTTTTGGCGGAGCACCGCGCTATGAGCTTTCGGGCGAAGCAGCGATGAATGTATTCGTGACCTATTTGAAATGAGGTGTTGACCTATGACGGCTGAAGCGTATTTTCGGCGGGACCCGGAGCGGGACGCATTCTATCGGACCTTTTACGAAGTCTGCCGCCGATTCAATGTGACATGGTCAGCGGCTTCTCCGGAGGTGCGGGCATTTATCGAGGAAGCGACCAGAGTAATGTATGAGCAGGAAAAGGCAAAACGCGACGGGGCGTCTCCCGGCACGGTAAGACCCTTTTTTGGAGATGCTGCGTGTTGAAGTCTTGAGAACAAAGTGAAAGAAAAGGCCATCCCGTTCTGATGCAGAAGGGGATGGCCTTTTTGCGGCTTGGAAGATTATAAAGCAGCTCATTTCAACTCCGCCCACCGGGTCAGGAACTGGTCGCTGACGCGGCGGAGGGCGGGTTCATCGGCGGCGCTGGCGGCGTCGGCGATGCCGATGACGTAAAACCCTGCGTCGTGGGCGGTGCGGGCCGCGTAGAGGGAATCCTCGCAGACGGCGCAGCGGTGCGGGTCGGTGCCGCCGAGGCGCTGTAAGGCCGCGAAAAAGACGTCCGGGCGGCTCTTGTGCAGGGGCCCCTGGGCTTCGATGTAGAACTCGAAGCAGTCGTCCACGCCCAGGCGGGTGAGCACCGTTTTGCACTGGTCGCTCCAGGTGTTGGAGCAGATGCACATCCGGGCACCCTCAGCCTTGAGGCGGGCCAGCAGCTCCCGCACACCGGGTTTTAGCTCCACGGTCTCGTACAGCTCGGCGATGACCGAGCGCATCATGCCGAAATAGTCTTCCGGCCGCAGGGGCAGCGCGTATTCGCGGATGAGGTACTGCGCCCCGTCCGCCATGCCCATGCTCAGGAGCGTGGAGCGCAGGTCGGCCCTTGGGGTGCGGCCGTAGCGGCGCAGCAACGCCAGCGGGGCGTTCTCCCACACCGCAGTCATGCTGTCGGTCAGGGTGCCGTCCATATCAAAGATCCATTGGTTGCAGTTCATGCAGTCCTCCTCACAGTCATAATTTACTAAATTATACCACGCTTTTTGTTCCAAAAACAGGGAGAAATTTTCCAGAAAATATGGTATACTTTTTGCAGGTTTGAATCGGACAACAAGGAGGCGTATTGGATGGCGCAGAACGATACCCCCAGAAAGGCACTGGTGCTTGCCGGCGGCGGGGCCCGCGGCAGCTATCAGGTGGGCGTCTGGCGTGCCCTGACCGAACTCGGCTGGAACCCGCAGATCATCACCGGCACCAGTGTGGGCAGCCTGAACGGCGCGATGTTCGCGCTGGACCTGTACGAAACCGCACGGGATATGTGGACCAGCATCCGCAGCCAGGACGTGATGGAGCTGCCGGAGGAGACACGGAACCTGACTGAGCTGCACCAGTTCCTGCGGGACGTGGTGCGCGCGGGCGGCATGGATGTCACCCCGCTGGAAGAGATCGTGGAGCGGGTGCTGGACGAGGACGCGCTGCGCGCCTCGCCCATCCGGTTCGGGCTCGTCACGGTGGAAAAGCGGGGCCTGAAGCCCCGTGAGCTGCCGCTGGAAGAGATCCCGAAAGGCAAGGTGAAAGATTACCTGCTGGCTTCGGCTGCCTGCTTCCCGGCGCTGCGGGCCAAACAGATCGACGGGGTGCAGTTTCTGGACGGCGGCTACCGCGACAACATGCCCACGGCGCTGGCCCAGAAAATGGGGGCCGAGGAGCTGGTCTGTGTCGATCTGGAAGGGGTGGGCATCACCCTGCCCAACCGCACCGGCCTGCCCACCACCATGGTGCGCAGCTATTGGGAGCTGGGCGATATCCTCCACTTTGACCCGGACACGGCCAGACGGAACATCGAGCTGGGCTATTACGACACCCTGCGGGCCTTCGGGCGGCTGCGCGGCTGTGCCTATGCGGTGGCGAAGAACGAGCAGACCGCACAGGACGCGGCCGCATTCCGGCAGCGGTTCGACGCTGTGCAGAAGGCGGTGAAGGCAAAGTACCCGGTGACGCTGACGGCAGACCTGGCGCTCAAGCTGGCCAACATGCAGGACGCCGAGCTGGCCCCGCTGGAAGCGGCCGCTGAGGACGTGGGCGTGGACCCCACCCGGTATTACACCGTGGAGACGCTGGCAAAGGCGTTTCTGGAGACCTGTGACCGCACCCGCATCGAGGGATTTGAACCGCTGTTCGAGGGCAGCGGAAACGCGGCGCAGGCCGCATGGGCAGCGCTGCTGCCCAATACATTCCTGCAGGCGCTGGTCTTCCGCACACTGACCACGCCTGCCCCGACGGAGGTGACGGAGGAATGAAAGTCTATCAGGGATATGCCGCCTCGTCCGGCCTGGTGCTGGGGCAGGTGAGCCGTGTGGAGCGCAGGACCGAGAGTTTCGGCACAGGGCCGTTCAACCCGGACCGGGAACAACGGCTGCTGGACCGGGCCGTCAAGACGGCACAGGCCGAGCTGGACTCGATGGCTGAGCGCAGCGGCCCCACCGAACAGGCCATCTTCCTGTTCCAGAGTATGATGCTGGAGGACGAGGGCTTCATGAACGAAGTCCGGTTCCAGATCAAGGCGGGCGTCGGCGCAGCCGAAGCCGTAGACCGGGCCGGCCGCCGCTATGCCGACCAGCTGGCCCAGATGGAAGACAACGCCTATATGCAGCTGCGCAGCGTGGACATCCTTGATGCCGCCCGCCGCGTGGTGAACATCCTGACCAACCGCCCCCGCGTCTGGCTGGCGCTGGACCACCCCGTCATCCTGGCGGCAGAGGTGCTCATGCCGAGCGACCTGTTCAGTGTGCCCGCCGGAATGATCCTGGGCATCATCACGGCAGAAGGCAACAAGCAGAGCCATGCGGCCATCATTGCGCGGGCCATGCACATCCCCGGCATCGTGCAGGTGGGCAGCGATTTTTTGAACGACTGCGACGGCCGCACGGCCATCCTGGACGCCGACAACGGCGAGTGCATCCTCGACCCGGATGCCGTCACCCGCCAGCAGGCGATGTCCCGCATCTGCGAGAAGCAGTGGGAGAACGAGGAGATGAACCGCGTCTGCGCCTTGCCGTGCCGGACGAAGGACGGCCAGCCCTTTGAGCTGCTGGCCAACTGCTTCGGGCAGGAGGACATCGAAACGGCGCGGCAGTCCGGCGCGTCCGGCGTGGGTCTGCTGCGCAGCGGTTACATGATGCTGCCGGGCCGCCCGGTGGACGAGCAGGAGCAGTATGTGTTCTATCACTCCTGCCTGGCGGCGGCAAAGGGCGGGGTGGTCACGGTGCGTACCTTTGATTTTGGTGCAGACCGCACCATGGCCGACGCCCATCAGGGGCCGGAGTCCTCCAAGCTGGGCCTGCGGGGCATCCGCAGCAGCCTGCGCCGCCCCCATCAGTTCGAGACCCAGATCTGTGCCCTGTTCCGTGCGGCGGCAGACGGCCCGCTGCGGGTGATGTTCCCGATGGTGACCAATCTGGAAGACTGGGACGAAGCCATGAAGCTGGTGGAGCACTGCCGCCAGCACCTGCGGGAGCGGGGGGAGCGCTTCAATGAGAAGATGCCCTTCGGCGTCATGCTCAGTGTACCGTCGGCCTGCCTGACGGCGGAAGAATTCGTGGCCCACGGGTGTGAGTTCTTCGTCATTGAGACGAACGACCTCATCCAGTACACCCATGCCGTGGACCGCGACCTCTCCATCGCCGAGCGCTACTACCGCCCGGCCAGCCACGCGATGAAAAAGCTCATCGCCATGGTCGTGGAGGCGGCGGACGCAGGCCAGATCCCCGTGACCATCTGCGGTCTGGCCGTCGGCAACCCGGCCAACACCGTGCAGTACCTGAAACTCGGCCTGCGCAGCTTCTCCGTGAGCCCGCAGAGCCTCATCAGCGTGAAGCGCGCGCTGCTGGAGGCGGACAGCCGGGATTGACAAAAATCTGATCCGTGTTCCATTGTACTTGCGGTGCCCTTTCGGCATACAAAACACCCCATGTGTTAGACAGGATACTGTCTAACACATGGGGTGAAGTTCGCCCTGCGGCGGAAAGCTCTTTTTCAGATCGTGATTCAGCCCTCGATGAGCTCGACGGTCTTCATCCGGACCGGGGTCTTGGGCTTGTCGTTCCAGTCGGTGGCGACTGCAGCGATCTTGTCCACCACGTCCATACCGGCCACGACCTTGCCGAATGCGGCATACTGGCCGTCCAGATGGGGGGCATCCTGGTGCATGATGAAGAACTGGCTGCCGGCGCTGTTCGGGCTCATGCTGCGGGCCATGCTGATGACGCCGCGGGTGTGCTTGATCGGGTTGTTGACGCCATTGGCAGCAAACTCACCCTTGATGCTCCAGCCGGGGCCGCCGGTGCCGTTGCCCAGCGGGCAACCGCCCTGGATCATAAAGCCGGGGATGACGCGGTGGAAGGTCAGGCCGTTGTAAAAGCCCTGACCGACCAGCTTCTTGAAATTCTCACAGGTGAGAGGGGCGGCTTCCTCATTCAGCTCAATGTCGATGACGCCGCCGTCTTCCATAGTAATGCGAACCATACTGTTCCAATGCTCCTTTATCTTGGCCCCTCAGCGGGGCATTTGCGGCAGAAGTTCTGCCAGAATCCTCTTATAGTATACCATACCTTTTGGCTTGTGCAACGGCACAGTTGCAACGTTTTTGTAAATTTGGGGGCGATTTTCATGATCTGAAACGTACCGAGAATCGCCCTGCCCGGCGCCTAGGTACCGGCAAGGGGCGGCCGCCTGCGTTTTGGACACAGCGCCTTCAATACCGCCGTTCGGCGGTATTGCTATTTTCAATGATAAAATGTATCAAAATTGACCTGCCGATAGAACCGCTGCTGGAGCTGGTCGAAGCTCTCGCAGTTCTGGGCCAGCAGCCACATCACCTTTGTGACGACGGCCTCAATGGTCATGTCGTGGGCTTCCAGGAAGCGGAACCGGTTCCGGACCCGCTTGCCGACCTCGTAAATGCCCACATCGCTGCCCTCGTAGGTGACCTGTGTGGTTAAGATCAGGATCTTGCGGGTCTTGTCGTAATCGCCCAGATTCTCTGCAAAAGCGTCCATGAGCCGCTGCGGGATGCCGCCCACGCCGAAACTTTCCACAATGACGCAGTCGTATTGTTGAAAAATGGCCGGGATGAGCTCCGGGCCAAGGCCGGGCGTCAGCTTGAGCAGAAAGACCTTCGGGTTCAGTGCCCGGCCAAACTCCACCGGGCCGGTGGGCCAGGGCGAGGGGATATACCGCACCAGCCGGTCGCCCTGCACCAGCGCCAGCGCCGGGAAGTTGACCGACGCAAAGGCATCGTAGCTGATGGTCTTGTTCTTCTTGGCGCGGGTGCCCGCGATGACATGCCCGCCGAACACCACCATCACGCCCCGGCTGCCGGGTTCCAGCGCGCAGATGACGCTGTCGCGCAGGTTTTTCTTCGCATCGGTGATCTCGTTGGAGATGGGCTGCTGGGCACCGGTGAGGATGATCGGCTTGTCCGCATTCTGGATGAGGTAGGACAGCGCCGCCGCCGAATAGGCCAGCGTATCGGTGCCGTGGCAGATGATGAAGCCATCGTAGAGCGCATAATTCTCCTGCACGGCCCGCGCCATCAGCAGCCAGTGTTCGGGGCCAAGGTCTGTGCTGTCGATGCTGCACAGCGCCAGCGTCTCCGGGCAGCACAGCTCGTTCAGTTCCGGCAGGTGGGCCAGCAGTTCCTCGCTGGTCAGAACGGGCCGCAGCCCCTGTGCGGTGCGCACACTGGCGATGGTGCCGCCGGTGGTGATAAAAAGCAAACGCTGCTTGGACATGTTCGGTGCCTCCCTGGGTCAAATTCAGTCGATTCAGTATAACACACTCGGCCCCGGATGAAAAGTGTGCAGTTTTGAGACCTGGTCACAGATTTTTGCGGGAAAAGGTGTATACTAGAAGAAAAACTTCAGGAGGCTTCCCATGCCCAACATCGTCATCATCGGTTCCGGCCCGGCCGGCGTGTCGGCCGCTCTGTACACGGCCCGCGCAGGGGTCGAAACGACCGTTCTCACCAAAGGGCCCGGCGCACTGGACCGCGCCGCGCACATCCAGAACTACTACGGCTTTGCCGAACCCATCTCCGGTGCCGAACTGGAACGCCGGGGCATCGAAGGGGCCAGAGCGCTGGGGGTGCAGTTCGTTACCACCGAGGCCGTGGGCCTGACTTACACCGACAAGCTCACCGTCGAGACGCTGGCGGGCGAGTTCCCCGCCGATGCCGTCATCCTGGCCACCGGCGCTTCCCGCACCGCGCCGAAGATCCCCGGTCTGGCAGGGCTGGAAGGCCATGGTGTGAGCTGCTGCGCCACCTGCGACGCCTTTTTCTACCGGGGAAAGGATGTGGCGGTGCTGGGCAGCGGCGAATATGCCCTGCATGAAGTACAGGCCCTTCTGCCGTTGGTAAAGAGCGTCACCCTCCTGACCAACGGGGCGCCGCTGACGGCACAGTTCCCGCCGGAGGTGACGGTCTGCCCCGAAACGGTGGACGCCATCCTCGGCGAACAGACCGTTACCGGTGTGCAGCTGAACGGCGGCCGACGGGTGCCCCTGTCCGGCGTGTTCGTGGCACTGGGCGTAGCGGGCAGCACGGCACTGGCCCGCAAGCTGGGGGCCGAAGTCGAGGGGAACCGCATCGTCGTGGATGAGAAGATGCAGACCACCCTGCCTGGCCTCTACGCCGCCGGGGACTGCACCGGCGGGCTGCTACAGGTCGCCAAGGCTGTTTATGAGGGAGCACTTGCAGGCACCGAAGCTGCCAAAGCGGTGCGGAAAGGATAACACCATGTCCGATGTGCAAAATACTCCGGTCAACCGGAACTGTCTGGCCTGCGCTTTCCCATTCTGGGACCAGCTCACGCCGGAGGAACAGGCGCAGCTCTGCCGCTTCACCCGGCCGGTGCGCTACCGGAAAGGGGAGCGGGTCCACAGCCCGGTCGAGAACTGCGTGGGCATCCTGTTGCTGCGGTCGGGCCAGCTGCGGGCCTATCTGCTCTCGGAGGATGGGCGGGACATCACGCTTTACCGGCTGTTTCCCGGCGAAGTCTGCATCCTGTCGGCATCCTGCGTGATGGATTCCGTCAACTTTGACCTGTACATCGACGCCGAGGAGGACACCGAGGCCTACTGTATCGGCGCAGGCGTGTTCCGCCAGCTGATGCAGCAGAACGTCCATGTCCGCTGCTACGCCTACCAGATGACCGCCGAGCGCTTCTCCGACACCATGTGGACCATGCAGCAGATCCTGTTCATGAGCGCCGACCGGCGGCTGGCCATCTTCCTCACCGACGAGCTGGCAAAGACCGGCGGCACGGATGTCCGCATGACCCACGACCAGATCGCCCGCTACATGGGCTCCGCCCGCGAGGTCGTCAGCCGCCTGCTGAAATACTTTGCCGGGGAGGGCCTTGTCCGCCTTTACCGCGGCGGCGTCACCGTACTGGACAAAGAACGGCTGAAGCAGATCGCCAACGGCACATAAAACGCATCAAAAAAGGACGTCTCATCCTGCGACGAGACGTCCTTTTTTATCGTTCACGATCTCAGCTCTTGCAGCCGGATTCCTCTTCCACGCCGGTGAAATCGCTGGCCTCAGCGATCTTGGTGACGTCGAACTTGCCCGTCTCATCCTTGGGGGCGACGGCGGGGCCGGCCTCCACCGGATTCACGGGTGCTTCCTCGGCCACAGGCTTTTCCTCGGCCGTCTCCGGCTGTGCAGCGGGAGCCTCCGGCTCTTCGGATGCCTTTTCCTCGGATGCCTTCTCGAAGGCCGGGGGCCATGCGTCGCCCGGCTCAGCGGTCTTGGCCTCGCCTTCGGCGTAGGCTTCGGCTGCCTTGGCGGCCTCTGCGGGGTCCTTTTCAGCCTCTTCGGGGAACTCCACCTCTTCGACGTGGAGCGGGCCCTTGTCGTTCAGAACTTTGTCCAGCACCACGATGGCGGCACCGGTGGCGGCGACGGCAGCAGCCGCGCCCAGAACGCGAAACAACGTTTTCATGGTGAGATCCTCCTTGATGTGATTTCAGTGTGCGGGTTAAGAGAATGTGACGACATCGTTCAGCGGCTTTTCGGCGGGTTCGACCGAGATGGCGGTC
The DNA here is from genome assembly GCF_017377625.1 of Faecalibacterium sp. Marseille-Q3530. Lineage (NCBI taxonomy): Bacteria > Bacillati > Bacillota > Clostridia > Eubacteriales > Oscillospiraceae > Faecalibacterium > Faecalibacterium sp. Marseille-Q3530. The sequence goes on from NZ_JAFREH010000014.1 coordinate 59,646, forward strand.
AGCACCGGGCCTTTGCCGCGGTAGATGTTGTGGAACTTGTAATTGACCTTTGCGGTCACAGTGACCCAGGCGCGCTGCTCCAGCGCCTTGTAGCCATCGTAGGAGCAGGGGAAGCCGACGAACTGGATGTCCTGCACACAGCAGGTCATGGCAAAGCGGCCGGGCACGAAGCTGTTCTTGCCTGCGCGGTTGGTCTGGCAGACCTGCGCCAGGAACTTCACGGTCTTGCCCGCGTACTTCTGGGGCTCGTCCTGGCAGTCCATATACCAGATGCCGAAATCGTCGTCGCCGATCTCCACCACCGGCTTGTTCAGGTCGAAGGGGAGGGGGTCGGGGATATCATCGTAGGCCACGCTGCCGTCGGCGAACTCATAGGCGATGTCGCACTTGCGGGATGCCTGACGCACCAGCTTGTGCAGCTCCTGACGGGCGGCGTCGTTGTTGACGGCCTCGGCGCGGTTGAAGACGATCAGCTCACTGCGGGCGATCTTGTCCAGCAGCAGAGCGCGCATGGAGTTGTCGCGGGCATAGGTGAGGGCCGTGGTGCCGTCGGCCGTGGCGATGCACTGGTAGACGATCCAGTTTTCGGGCAGATTGTTGGCCAGGTCCTGCAGCAGCCACATGCCGTTGTACTCGATGACCACGCGGCCTGCATCTGCTTCCTTGGCCAGTTTGGCCAGGTTCTGGGGGTTCAGTTCCGCCTTGTCCTCCAGATTGTAGAGGGTCACGCCGGGGAAGGCGAATTTCTTCTGATTGTATTCCTCTTCGCCCTCTTCGCAGACCAGCAGCAGGGTCTTGTCGCCGGAGTCGAAGTTGGGGTCTTCAAAGGTCTCCTGGATGAATTTGGTCTTTCCGCTTTCGAGGAAGCCCACAAACAGGTAGACCGGGATTTCATTTGCCATAAACGGTTTTCCTCCTCTGTGTTGTCCGGGCTCAGCAGCCGAACAGGCCGGCAATGGCCTTCTCGTCCAGCTTGGAGCCGATGACGACCAGCTTGCCGCCGACGTCTGCGCCGCGGGAACGGACTTCCCACTCGCCGGGCACATAGTCAAACTCCAGCCAGCCGTCTGCGCCGCCGTCCACGATGCCCTTGGAGCGCAGGATCATGCCGTACTTGCCGGTATCCAGCTCGGTCAGCGCATGCTCGATGTCAGCCTTTGCGATCTTCTTGGCGGTCTCGACGCCCCAGCTGGTGAAGACCTCATCGGCATCGTGGCCATCGTGATGATGGTGGTGATGATGACCGCAGCAGCAGTGGCCGTCCTCATCGTGATGATGCTCGTGCTCCTCCTCATCATTATGGTCGTGATGGTGGTGGCAGCAATGATCGTGGTCATCATCCTCGTCGTCATGGTGATGATGGCAGCAGTGGTCATGGTCGTGATCATCGTCATCGTGGTCGTGATGATGATCATGTTCGTCCTCGTCATCGTCATCCTCGTCGTCGTGATGGTGATGACCGCAGCTGCACACGCCGTTCTCATCGTAATGATGATGGTGATGCTCGTGCTCTTCTTCCTCGTCCTCGTGGACATGCTCCTCATTGGCCTTGGCTGCCATGGCGATCAGCTCTGCCTTGAAGTCGTCCTTCGTGGACATAGCGTTCAAAATCTGCTCACCGGTCAGGGCATCCCACGCGGTGGTGACGATGGTGGCGGTGGGGTTCTTCTCGCGCAGCATAGCCACCGCTGCAGCGATCTTCTCTTCGCTGGCGGTCTGGGTGCGGCTCAGGATGATGCAGCTTGCATGGCTGATCTGGTCATCGTAGAACTCGCCGAAGTTCTTCATATACATCTTGACCTTGTTCACGTCAGCCACGGTAACAAAGCTGTTCAGCTGCACGTCCAGGTGCTCGGCCACACCCTCGACGGCGCGGGTCACATCGGACAGCTTGCCCACGCCCGACGGCTCGATGACGATGCGGTCGGGGTGATACTGCTCCACCACCTGCTGCAAAGCGGCGCGGAAATCGCCCACCAGCGAGCAGCAGATGCAGCCGGCGTTCAGCTCGTTGATCTGGATGCCGGACTCCTTCAAAAAGCCGCCGTCAATGCCGATCTCGCCGAACTCGTTCTCGATCAGAACGACCTTCTGGCCCGCAAAGGACTCCTTGATGAGCTTTTTGATGAGGGTGGTCTTACCGGCACCAAGGAAGCCGGAGAAAATATCGATCTTGGTCATAATGCTGTTGCCTCTTTCTTTTTTTCCAAAGTCCGCAAATCGGAACCTTCAAGCAATCCGAGCCGCCGAGTGCTGGCTCAAAAATCTTTACACTCCTATTATAACAAGCCTGTCAATGGGAAACCGCCCTTTTTCATGAGAAAATTGTAACATTTTTTGAAGTTTGCCCGCGTTTTGCGGAAAAGGGCGGTTGCGTGGGGAGGTGGTGCAGCTTCGATTCGGAGAGGGTTATTTTTTGTGGGAGCTGTCGTAGATCGCACGGATGTCCTCCGGCAGCGCATCGGGGATCATGGCGGCGAGTTTTTCCTCATTTCCGTCCCGGATCGCCTGTTCGTAGTACCAGCATTTGAATTTCAGCATATCCAGAGTGCGGTTCATCCGTGCGATCTCCTCCTCCATATGTGCCTTCTGCGTTTCAAACAATTCCTTGCGCTGTGGATAGGTGGAAGGCCCTTCCACACACCAATCCATGAATTTCCGGATGTCCTTGATCTCCATGCCAGCCTTTTTCAGACATTCAATGATCCGGAGCGCTTCAATCTCCGTGTCACCGAATTTTCGGATGCCGGATACTCGCTCCATATTCGGGAAAAGCCCCTGCTTGTCATAATAGCGCAGCGTAGAGATGGGTAATCCGAACATCTCTGCCACCTGTCCAATTGAATACATCAATTACCCTCCGAAAATTTTCAAAAATATCTTGACCTAAAGTTAGGTTTATGTACTACTATGAGGATAACACAATGAATATAAAAATGCAAGGAGTGTTTTACAATGGATAAAAAGGTGCTGATCATTTCCTCAAGTCCCCGTAAGAGTGGCAACTCCGAAACGCTGGCGGCAGCATTTGCCAAGGGCGCACGGGCAATCTTGGCGGGCACAGAGAAGGCCGTGCAGGGCTGGGTGGATTGCTTCCCTCGCTGTGCGCTGGCTGGCACAGTGTTTGCAGGCGGCGTAAACGGCGTGGGTGAGATCACCGGACATCCTGCGCTGGAGCAAGCTTATCAGATGGGCAAGGAGGTCTGAGCTATGGCAATCAAACAAACGGCAGGCAGAGAGGCTTTGGGGGAATTTGCTCCTAAATTTGCGGAATTGAATGATGATGTACTGTTCGGGCAGGTGTGGAGCCGAGAAGACAAGCTTTCCCTGCGAGACCGCAGCATTGTAACAGTGGTGGCGCTGATGGCGCAAGGGCTGACGGATTCGTCCTTTCAGTACCATCTGACAACTGCAAGAACAACGGTGTGACCAAAACGGAAATTGCGGAGATCCTGACTCATGCGGCATTTTATGCAGGCTGGCCCAAGGCATGGGCGGCTTTTCGTATGGCAAAGGAGGTATGGGCGGAGGACGCCGCCGCCGATGCAAAAGCCAAGCATCAGAATGAAATGGTCTTTCCCATCGGCGCACCCAATGACGCCTTTGCGAAATATTTTATCGGGCAAAGTTATCTCGCACCACTTTCTACGCAGCAGGTCGGCATTTACAATGTGACCTTTGAACCCGGATGCCGTAACAACTGGCACATTCATCACGCCAAAAGCGGCGGCGGACAGATCCTCGTCTGTGTGGCTGGTCGAGGTTACTATCAGGAATGGGGCAAACCGGCACAGGAGCTCCGCCCCGGCGATGTGGTAAATATTCCGGTGGGTGTCAAGCACTGGCACGGCGCAGCACCGGATAGCTGGTTCTCTCATCTGGCGGTAGAGGTTCCGGGGGACGAAACCTCCAATGAATGGTTGGAAGCCGTGGACAACACAGTATATTTTAAGGCAACAGGCAAGGAGGTCTGAAGATGGAAAAACTGAATCTGACACAGGAGTGGGACAAGGTGTTCCCGAAAAGCGACAAGGTGGAACACATAAAAGTGACCTTTCACAACCGTTACGGCATCACACTGGCGGCGGATATGTACACGCCGAAGGGCACAGAGGGCAAGTTGCCCGCCATTGCCGTCAGCGGTCCGTTTGGTGCGGTAAAGGAGCAGTCCTCCGGTCTGTATGCGCAGAAAATGGCGGAGCTTGGCTTCTTGACGATTGCCTTCGATCCGTCCTACACCGGCGAGAGCGGCGGTACACCCCGCTATGTCGCTTCGCCGGACATCAACACCGAGGATTTCTGCGCTGCGGTAGACTTTCTCTCTGTGCAGGAGAATGTGGACTCCGAGCGCATCGGTATCATCGGTATCTGCGGTTGGGGCGGCATGGCGATCAACGCTGCTGCCATTGATACCCGCATCAAAGCTACCGCTGCTATGACCATGTACGATATGACCCGTGTAACTGCCAACGGATATTTTGATGCTGAGGATTCTGAGCCGGCACGCTATGAGAAGAAAAAAGCCATGAATGCACAGCGCACTGTAGATTACAAAAACGGCGCCTATGCTCTGGCAGGCGGTGTGGTCGATCCGTTGCCGGAGGACGCACCGCAGTTTGTAAAGGACTATTACGCCTACTATAAGACTCCGCGTGGCTACCATCCCCGAAGCCTGAACTCCAACGGTGGCTGGAACGCGACGTCTTCGCTGTCGTTCCTGAATATGCCGATCTTGCAATACAGCAGCGAGATCCGCTCCGCCGTACTTCTGGTACACGGAGAAAAGGCGCACTCCCGCTATTTCAGCGAAACAGTGTACAGCAAACTGACCGGCGATAACAAGGAATTGCTCATGATCCCCGGTGCAAACCACACTGACCTTTACGATCAGATGGACATCATTCCGTTTGAAAAGCTCAACGCATTCTTTACGGAGTATTTGAGATGAAGCGACATATTACGCTCGTCCTGTTGCTGGCGGCTGTGCTTTGTCTGAGCGGCTGCGCTGGCCTACCTGAACTGCGGGAGGAAACGACCATGGCTGAAATCGATTCAAGCGAGCCGATGCTGTGTTTGACCATTGATGGCACCGCTGTGGATATTCAATGGGAGAATAACGCTGCTGTTGCTGAGCTACATACCCTTGCACAGAACGCCATTACCGTGAACACTTCCGCCTCTATGGCGGCTTTGAGCAGGTCGGCAGTTTGCCGCAGAGTTTTTCCCGCAGCGATGTGCAGATGACCACGCAGCCGGGAGATGTTGTCCTGTATTCCGGAAATCAGCTTGTGGTGTTTTTCGGTTCGAATTCGTGGAGCTATACCAAGTTGGGCCATATCAACGGTCTGTCTGCCGATGAACTTGCAGTATTGTTGGACAAAGAGCAAACGGTTATAAAACTTCAGCTATTCCCGCAATGAGGTCTACAACCGCCCGCAAAATGATGGGTCTGCCGGACTACAACGCTTGGGAAATCGTCAAGCGCACCAACGCCTGCCTGATGGAAGACCCCTATTGGCTACGATTCAGCGAAGATGAAACCTTTGAGGACACCACGCGCGGACGGGCCAGAAAAATCATGAAGGAGAATCAAAAAAGCAGCTGATGCTATAGCAGTTTGCACTTTTAATGCACAAGCAATATCCGCAAACTGCATATCGCAATATGCCGTTTTTGATCGGCACTATTTTTGAAAATTGCGATAAATGGTACCGTACTTGGCGTGCAGAGCACCCGGAGTTCACCCGTATCGTGTTCCATGGTCTGCGGCATTCCAGCGCCACCTACCAGCTGATGATCTCCGGCGGTGATGTGAAAACCGTGCAGAGACCGTGCAGCTTGAGAATAAAAAGAAAATCCCACGAGGAATCTTACGATTCTTCGTTGGATTTTGGCGAGCTCGAGGGAACTCGAATCCCTGGCCCTCTGATTAAAAGAATCCAAGGCGCATCATTCGTCAAATTTCAAAAGTTCGAAGAAGCGTTATTTTTATCGTATCATCGCAAAACACGCCTTTGCACACACCGCATTGTCTGCATACAGTGTAATGCTTTGCAACCGTTATCCAGATATTCAGGTGTGCAAAAAGTGTGCAAAAATGTGCAGACGGGCAAAACAAAGCCCAATGGACAAATCAATCACCGGTTTTATGGCAGGGTTTAGGACATCCGAACAGACACCGTTTGATATAGAAATGAGGTTCACCATGAACAAACTGCTTTCCTGCCGCTTCAATATGGACACCAACCGGGTGGAAGCCCGGTTCGAGGATGGCACCACTCTTGCCATCGACTGCATCGCCGTGGAGGACGAGTACGGCAGCACCCCGGCACAGCGGGCAGAGCTGGACTGGCTGCTGTATAATAAGCCCTTGGAGTACGCCCAGCTTGTGCTGGGTGGAGAGATAGAGCGTTATCTGTCGCTTGGCTGCGACCATGGCAGACTGGAAGATTGATTACTTCGAAAGGCCATTGCCATTTGAGTACCAATTGAATATACTATAAACAGGAGAGCGGACGTCACTCCGCTGGTGTGGCTGACACCTAAAATCCGATCTGATGCAAGACGTAAGGGCTTGAGGCTGGCGGGCAGCGATAAAACCCGAAAGCGATGCAGGACATAGGAGCCTGAGGTTGGCGGACAACGATAAAATCAGTCACAAGGGACATCGGACAGCACCACGGTGTTGTAGATGCCCCTTTTATTTCTGCTCAACTCGCTACCGATAGCAGACCTATTCCATTATCTTCCATAAATTCAGTTTTTGTCAAGACTATCACAATTTCAAGATTTTTCAGATGTTTTGTTAATTTTTCTGATTTTAGGTGTATAATCAGTACAAACAAGAAACTGCACTCTCATGCATATTTCTGCAATCACCTTATCTGGAGGTCTAATATGGATTCTGAAAAGATTGCTACAAATCATGTTGAACTTGCCATAAGCAAAACGGGTCACTTGGTTTCTCACATCAATTCCAATGATAAAGAGCCCTCATGGGATGGAGATGTAGAAGTCTATAAAAAGTCCGGCCACGTTCATGCAAAAGCTGACTTGATTTTAAAAGTACCTGTTCAGGTCAAAGGTCATATTAAACCAAATCTAAAGAAAAAGAGCATAAAGTATTCTATCCAATATTCTGATTTAAGAAACTATCTTTATGTTGGAGGAACCATCTTTTTTGTCGTGTATTTCGATAAGGAAGATGAGCATTATACTATATACTATGTTGGACTTCTTCCGTTCGACCTCAAAAAAATGCTCAAGGACTATAAAGGAGATTTCTCTAAATGCAAAAGCATTGAATTAAAAGTTTTTCCGACCAAAAAAGAAGATATCGATGATATCTTCCTTAATTTCGCGCATCACATGAATAGGCAACGCGCCGCTATCAATAGCGCGCTCTTATCCTTCGATTCAGACTTACCCACCAACACTATTTCTCTAGGCTATTCTACTAGTGCAGCAAAACATTACGATTTGCCCCTTGATTATTTTTTTGACCACGAAACTTACATTTATGCTGTTCTCCCTCAAAAAGTCGAACTGCCCATTGCTCATCTTGACCGTATTGAGTTATTTTCGTTTACACGAGATGCTCCTATCAGCATTGATTCTAAAGTTTATTTTGAGAGTTATACTGTCACACGTTCTAAATCATCTACGGTCATTCGTTTTGGTAAGGGAATACAGATGAGTTTCAGTACAGCGCAATCCTTGCCTACAAAATTCAATTTTACTTTATCCGGAACACTATCAGAGCGTATCAAAGATGCAGAGTTTATGGTTGCTGCCCTTTCTGCCCATCACTATGAAATCAATGGTGGAAAAATCGCTTTCAGTGAAGCTGATTGTGCCAATCTTCCTACACTTCAAAAAAAGCTTTCCTTTCTTCTAGATGTGAAAAAGACGCTAGAGGCAGTTCATGCAACAGCCGACCTCGACTGTTCTTCCCTTTCTGTCACAGACAATACTAATCTTAGCATCTTGAGAGCTGCACTAATCGACAAAGAACCAATCAAGATGTGTTCAAGCCAATCGCTTCTTCGAAGCTGCCATATTGCTAATCTAGAACTTCTTTTATGGGTTGTTCCGACTGAAGAAAATAGTGAATACCATAACATCTATGATTTTAACTATGTACCACTGATATATCGCGAGTTTGACAAAAATGATAAAGAATATCCATCCACTCACTTCGTCATGTTAAATAAAGATGCAATGTTGAAGTACTGCAATATCGACTATAACGCGCTACTTGATGCCGTTGCTGGGTATTCGTAAAACAGTTTTCGAGAAATGACACGGCAACTGCCTGTCAGGATTGGTTACGAGTACCCGGCTAGGCCGAGGAAGCATCAAGTCCCATGGCCGCACCGTCAAGGTGTTGGGTATGGGGCTTTTTGCATTTCAGGAACGTGTACATCTCTGGAAAGGTGTAACACACTAGACTTTGTACCAAAGTCGTGTGCCAAGGGTGCTGCGCCCCTTTGGAATCCCTGCTCATATCGCCTGTGGGCGATGAGGATTCGCCGCACAGAAAGCTCTCACAAAGGTGCACCGGGCTGTCTGCGGCGAGGGAAATGCACTTCTGCGGAAGTGTAATAACCCACTATGACACTTTCAGCCCTGCGGCCTGCAAAGTGTAGTGGGCTCTCCGAGGGGAAACGGTTATATAGGGGCGTTTCGGGCGAATCGCTGCGTACGTGCGTACGGAAGGTTGGTACGCACGTACGCAGTAAAACGGCCAAATTCTCGTATATATGGGTGGTCATTTGACCACGAGTGTGGTATACTTCACTTGGAAAACCAATTAAGGTAGATATAATGCACAGGGATGTGCTTTATATGGTATTACCAAACCAATTTCACACTGAGTACCACCGTGTCACACTGAGTCACACTAAAACTCCGATTCCATGGGGCTTTTTGGTGGTAGAAAGCCCAAAAACAGTGTAACAGCGCTGTTCTGAAAATACAAGCATTTTGAAGAATTCTGGTAGAAACTCGGTAGAAAACCAACTGGATAAAAGTTGGTAGAAACTTGGTAGAAGCCGAAAACAGCCTTAAAACGGTAGAAAGCCTGTTGACAAATCAAACTGGATAATGGACAAAAGCGGACGGTGTTTCATAACAGAAGCGCTGTCCGCTATTTTTATGCCCAAAATTGAATACCGTACATCGCTTCTCAGCAATGAGGAGCGATTTTTTATTTCAGATGAACTATGTCAAGGAGGTTTTTCTATGCCAAACCCTACAAGAATCAGCTTACCGAGGGTAAACTACAACTTCGATGCTAAGGCTTGTGTTCCGGTTCTTACCGTAATGCTCAACAAGGTCGAAAAGGATTATTCCACTGTCGATGAACTGTGTGACCACGATGAGCTGTCGAAGTTCACCCGTGATGAGATCAAAAATGCTGTATCTGAGCTGAACGGCAGAAAGTTTCTCCTGAAAGTGGATAAGCCGTATGGCTGTGTTTATGCGGTAAATAAGCTGTACATAGCGAACATGGAATTTGTGTACGGCAGATAAGCTGAGGGAGGAATGGAAATGGACAATCATAAGGCTCTTGAAGATGCTGTGTTGGCTATCAAATATGCCGATACTCCCGTGAAAGTCGGCTCGTTCCAGGGCTTTGACCTGAGCGTTACAGTAAACAGCAACATGATAGGCGGCGGTATGTCGGCTGGCCTGCAAGGTGCCACTTCACATACCACGAAGCTGATCGAGAGTTTTGCCCACAACTTGAATCGTCTTGAAGCTGCCCTCTACAACATCGACGGCAGAATCGAGAGAACGCAGGATAACCTCGCAAAGCTCAGGCTTGACCACGCAGAAGCGCAGAAGATCGTAGCAGAGCCGTTCCCCCAGCAGGAGGAGCTTGATACTAAGGAGCAAAGGCTGAAAGTCGTAACTGATGAGCTGAATCAGGCGGCTATCGAAGCAAAGAAGAACGCTCCGAAGCGTGAAAAGACTTGCTACTTTGAGAGGGCGAAGATGAAGCGTGATGCCGCAAGGCTCGGCAAAAAGCCAAAAACGCCGAAGGACCAGACAAAGGGCAGGAGCAAGAAGCAAGGAATTGAATAAGCAACTATAAGATTATTCTAAGTAAGTATGCATCCCAATAAGTGAAAAATGATATAATTCACATTATTGGGATGCAATTTCTATCTTGACAGAAAGAAAAAAAAGATGTATAATATATACAATGGGGTTTGTGTACCCTTTTGATGTTTTCAAGTTATAATCCACACAAGTTGGCTTGTGTAAAATATTACTTAAATACAATGCGAGGAAAGGAATTATCATGGCAAATAAAGAGAAAATGGGCCCTCCTACATTAGAAATGATTCAGGGCAATCCGTACAATTATACTTTTGATGAAGTAGCCAAATGTATGGGAGAAGAACGAGCTAAGTCTTTATTCAAAACCTTGTATAAAAATGGCGTAAGTCCTAAAAATTAAACTATGACTATAAAAGACATATATGTAGGGGGAGATACTACAAAGTATGCTTTTGAATTACAAGATGGCTACTGCATTGAAACAGTATGCATTAAAAGAAGGACTGGCAATACGGTATGCGTTAGCACTATGGTCGGTTGTCCGGTGGGGTGTATTTTCTGTGCATCAGGAAAAAATGGATTTATTCGCAATCTTTCACCAGCTGAAATAGTTCAGCAAATCGTTCTTTTGAAAGAACGTGTCAACAGAATCGTTTTTATGGGGATGGGAGAACCTCTCTTTAATTATGATAATCTGATTAAAAGTATTCATATACTTCGTGATCGCAATGGACTTAATTTTCCTACAGATGGCATAAATGTATCGACTGTTGGACCAGTTGAACAGTTGAAGCGACTGAGAGAGGAGCATTTAAAGATTCAGTTTACACTCTCTCTTCACGCAACGGATCAAGCAACTAGAAACATGATTATGCCGCACATGAAATCCAATAGCATTCATAGTGTTGTCGAAGCTGCGCTTTCCTATTCTGAACGACATAACAGAAAGATTACCATTGCATATCTGCTCGCTCCTGGAATTAATGATAGGGCTTCAGACGTAAGACAACTTGGTAAATGGTTTAGAGGAAAAAATGTACTGATTAATCTTTTACAATATAATGAAACTGCCTGTAAGAGAATCAAACGTCCTAACAAGCAACAATTGGTTGCATTTAAGATTAGACTAGAGGAGGCTGGCTTGGAAGTAAAACTTCGGGAATCAAGAGGTAATAGAATAAAAGCTGCCTGTGGTCAATTAGTAAGTGATTATAATAAAGGGAACGACGCTCCTACGTCTGATTCACCTGAAAAGATGTCGCCTGTGATACACAAGCTTTCTGACAATAAAGCTGATACAACAAGAGGGATAAGAAAAGAAAAACGTCACCCTTTTGCAAAACATAAAGCCAAAAGGAAACGTAAGAAAAACTAATGATGAATTATCCCTCTAACCATTGTTGACTATTCTTTTAATGGTTATCGTTTGCGCTCACCATAATACTATGACGCACGGACGCACCTATGTATGCGCCCGTGCTAACCATAACATGAAAGGTGGGTGTACTGTCTTTCCTTTGCACGGCAGTAGGTGTGTCTCTACAATGACAATATAATGCAATTATTTTTGTGTATAAAAGGAATAACCATATTATTTTATGTGGAGGGATAATATGAGGCTGGCAGATATGCATATTCATACTACTTTTTCGCCCGACGGAAAGTCATCTATGGAAGAGCAGTGTATAAAAGCCATAGAGATTGGGATTCCAATTATTTGTTTTACGGATCATGTAGATTTCAATTCTTCTGAAATAAATGTGGGAAGAATAATTAATAAAGCTTCTACAAATTTTGATGTGTCAGAATATTTCTATGAAGTGAATAGGCTAAGACGTATTTATAACTCCATTCAGATTTTGATTGGGATTGAATTCTCCGAGCCACATCTATTCCCTACTGAATTCGAGGATTACAGTTCTATGCCTTTTGATTATATTCTAGGAAGCATTCATCATTGCTATGGCTCTGTTTTTCCAGGTGCAAAAAACATAGAGGAATCAAAAGCGATTGATGAATACTATAATCTTATGTTAAAATCAATTCAGACCTGCGAGTTCCAGGCGATGGCACATATAGATTTTCCCAGACGTTATTTTGATAATTGGAACGTCAGTGATACTATCATGGATGAAATATTAAATGCTATGATTAAAAAAGACATTATTCTTGAAGTTAATACGTCTTCCATCATGAATGCTTCTGACGAACCGCTGCCTCGATACAGTATCATTGATCGATATGTTCAGCTTGGAGGACGTAGGGTTGTATTAGGATCCGATGCACATATTAGTGTTAAACTTGGAAATGCATTTAGTAGTGTTGTTAGAAAACTACCGAATACTTGCGTTATAGGGTATTTTAAGAACAGGGTGTTTTATGAACTGTAATATAATAAAAGCAGGATAAAAACGCAACGCATTTCTTCCCGAGAGATGCCAGAGCTGGTAGGTAGCCCAGCCGTCTGCACCGCACGGTGTAGGTAAGTAACCTTCCCCTCCGGGTTGTCCGTTCCTGTAAGGATTTATTTCAGGAGGGTTTCGTTATGGACATTGATTCTACAAAGCTGACTGTATTTTTTGAGGCTCCATTCTGGATCGGAGTATTTGAACGTATTGAGAGAAGAAAGCTTTCAGTGTGTAAAGTCGTGTTTGGTGCAGAACCAAAGGACTATGAAGTCTGGGAGTATCTGCTCAAGAATTACAGTCGGCTGCGCTTCAGTCCATCTGTTGAGACAGTTGTAAAGAAAGAGTCTGTGAACCCAAAGCGATTACAACGGCAAATCCGAAAGGAAACAGTTGCCACAGGAATCGGTACAAAGTCACAGCAGGCGTTGCAAATGCAGCGAGAAGAAAACAATCTGGTGCGAAAAGCACTTAGCCGTAAACAACGCGAAGCAGAAAAGCAACGTCAGTTTGAACTGAAACAGCAGAAGCGAAAGGAAAAGCATCGGGGCAGATAATGCCCCTTTGCTTTTATCTGGCAGGGTTTGGGGCAGGCACGCCCCAACAAGAAGCTGTCCTAAAGGGGACAGGAAATTTTCAAGAATTGAAAATTTGTGGCCACGGGACGATTCTTGCTCTCACGAAAACCCATACTTTTTGAAAAACGCTTTCCGCAGCCAAAGGAGGATGCCCCATGAAAAAAGAGATCGAAGCCTTCGTCAACGCAGCCAACGAGCAGGAGTTGGAAGCCGCATGGAATAACCTCTCGGCAGAGGAACAGCGAGTTTTCGATCAGCTCATGGAGGAAGAACCACCCGAAGATGCACTGGCATTTTTCGCACAGCTGTATGATGATGCCCCGAAAGAGCAGACCAGCGAGACTGTGAACATCTCCGAAAATGAAATCTATTTCAAGCGGAAGCCCTTGACCGAAGAGCAGAAGAAACACAGCTCTTATGTGGACGAGAACGGCAACCTCCATGTCAAGAACCTGTCCGCTTTCTGGATTCCAGAACTGACCACCACGGAGAAAGTCGGTCACACCACCTACACCGTGACCGGCAGCTATGAGGGCAAGGAATCCTTTTTGAAGAAACTGGAGCGCATTGTTGCCAAGAACGCCCAGCAAAAATTTGAAGATGAGGGTGCAGACGAATGACAACTGCGTCCAATTCTGCTATACTTGATCCGGTAACCAATCCTGTACTGACAGTTGCTCCACAGAATAAGGAGGACACAACAATGTCTGGAGCAACGAATAAAATCACCGCACTTTACTGCCGACTGTCGCAAGAGGACGCACGGCTCGGCGAAAGCCTGTCCATTGAGAACCAGAAGGTCATCCTTCTGGAATACGCCAAAAAGAACCACTTCCCGAACCCGGTGTTCTTTGTGGATGATGGCTACTCCGGCACGAACTATGACCGCCCCGGCTTTCAGAGTATGCTGGTCGAGATCGAAGCAGGGCGTGTAGGAATCGTTATCACGAAAGACCTGTCCCGACTGGGGCGCAACTCTGCCTTGACGGGTCTGTACACAAACTTTACCTTTCCCCAGTATGGCGTTCGCTACATTGCCATTAACGACAATTACGACACCATTGACCCGAACAGCGTAAACAACGATTTTGCGGGCATTAAGAACTGGTTCAACGAGTTTTACGCCCGCGATACCAGCCGCAAGATTCGGGCTGTCCAGAAGGCCAAGGGAGAGCGTGGAGTACCGCTGACGGTTAATGTTCCGTACGGCTATGTAAAAGACCCGGAGAACCCGAAGCATTGGCTTGTTGACCCGGAAGCGGCTGCAATCGTGAAGCGCATCTTCTCCATGTGCATGGAGGGACGTGGGCCGACCCAAATTGCGAACCAACTGTGGGCAGATAAAGTTCTGACTCCTACCGCCTACAAGTTGAGCCATGGCCGGAGCACAAACGCACCTGCCCCGGAAGACCCTTACCGCTGGGATAAAAGAGCAGTAAGTTTGATTCTGGAACGCCGGGAGTACACTGGCTGCACAGTCAACTTCAAGACCTATACTAACTCTATCTGGGATAAAAAGAGACATCTGAATCCTGTGGAAAATC
>NZ_JAFREH010000015.1:0-60254 GCF_017377625.1 Faecalibacterium sp. Marseille-Q3530
AGCGTTCGTCCTGAGCCAGGATCAAACTCTTTATAAATGATATTTATCACTTAAAAAGTGTTAAATCTTTTTCGCTCAGCACGCAATCGCTTGCGTCCTGTGTGAATTACTTTGTTTGGAATTGTTTACCGTGTTTTTCCAACACGAAAATAGGTTCCGTTACAAGTTTTTCGATATTGTTCAATTTTCAAGGTCCTGTGCGCCTCAGCCAACCGGCTGACGACTTGATTATTTTATCACAGAAGTGATTTTTTGTCAAGCATTTTTTTCGAAGCGTTTCGAACATTCTGAACTTGGATCGTCTCAAGTTTCTCGGAACAAACCGGAACTTCTCAACGTCTATTGGTTCTTTTCTCTCGCTTCTCAGCTGGGACTTCAGAAGTCATTCTTTTGTCTCAGCGCTTGGCGCTCAAGTATAATACCATACACTGGGGTGGATGTCAACACTTTTTTACAAGTTTTTTCAAAAAACTTCAAATTGCTGCGTTCGGGTTAGTTCGGTCTCTCTTTTTTGCTGCCAATGTGCTGCTGTTTCAAGCTTTCTTCCTATTATATAGAAAAGCTCCACGCCTGGCATCGGAGGATGCAGACATGGAGCCTGGATTCAGCTTTTCTCTTCCTGTTTCATCTCGCGCAGCGTGAGCCAGACCGCTGCTGCCAGCACCGGCAGCAGCCCGATCAGACCAATGGGCGTGGGGCCCAGCACATTATAATAGGCATCTGCCGGGTAGGTCAGCACCGTGAACAATGCCGCAACTGCATTGAATGCACCATGCGCGATGGCCGGCACCCAGATGCAGCCGGTCTTTTCATAGAGAAGATCCAGCAGACTGTTCATGGCAAAGCAGAACACACACCATACCACAAGGCCCAGCACAGGCGCGCCCAGATAGTCCGTGCCGTACTCATAACCCACCAGCAGCATCAGCGGCCAATGCCAGACGCCCCAGATGACACCGCCCAGCAGACGGCCATTGAGCAGGCCAAATCGTTCCTTCAGGCAGGGCATCATATACCCACGCCATCCGGCCTCCTCGCCCACGGCAAAGAACATATTGATGAGCGGACCCAGCGTCACGGCAAGCAGGCCGGTCTGCAACATGTAGCTGACATTGGATACCCCCAGCTGGCTTTTCAAAGTCTGGGCGTCCATCTCGCCGCCGTAAGCCGCCACCAGCCAGCTGCCCGAAACGTCCAGCCGATGCGGGAACACGGCAAAATAGAGCACCGCTGCCAGCGCAGTGAACACTGCCGGGCCAAACCAGGCAGCCAGCCAATAGCGGCGCTTGCCCTGCACCTTCCAGCCGATGCCGGTGGGCTGATGCAGATAGACTTTTTTCGCCGCCAGCACGGCCGCCAGAGGGCAGAACATGCTCACGGACAGCAGCGCACGATATACCGCAGCATTGCCCTGAAGGAGCTGCATGCTTGCATACACCTGACACAGCCAGGCCAGACCGAATGCCGTTAAAAAGTAGATTCCAAAACCCTGTTTTTCTCTGCTGCTCATACGAACTTCACCGCCGTTCCATACGCAATGACTTCCGCTGCGCCCTGCATGACGCTGGCGGACGCATACCGCATTCCGACCACAGCATCCGCGCCCAGCTCTTCGGCGTTCTTGACCATGCGGCCAGTGGCGATCTGCCGGGCTTCGGTGAGCATCTCGGCATAGTCGGTGACTTCGCCGCCCACAAGGGTGCGGAACCCGGCCATGATGTCGTGGCCGAAGTTGCGGCTCTGCACCGTGCTGCCCCGCACCACGCCCAGGGCCTCCATCTTTTTGCCGGGGACTTCGTTAATAGTTACGATAAGCATCTTCTTCTCCCTTTCTGATCTCTCGGATCCGGTCTGCCAGAACCTTCAGCGTACCAAGGATGCAGCCCGCCGGGATGCCGAACAGCAACACCAGCAGCGGCAGCGGCGGCATATCCTGCGGGTCCATCCAGACGGTCCACGCGATAATGCCCATGGTCAGCAGCATGATCGCGGTAAACAGACTTGCGCCCACCAGCGCCCCTTTGATGCGCTCGGCTTTCCGGTCTATCTGTTCAATGTTCACAAAGGACACCCCCTGTTCCTCTTTTGCGGACAGACGCGCCAGCGTCTGCTCCACATCCAGTTCACTGAGGCTGCCGGGTTCCCGCTGCAATCGCTCGCAGAAGCTGATGGCTTCGTCGAGGTCGGTGCGGCGGGCGCACAGACGTTCCATCTGGCGGGCCATGCCGTCGGCAAGGGTATACTCCCCTTCCAGCATCTGGCGGATCTCCGCCAGCGGAACATCCAGCTTGCGCAGCAGCTTGATGCGGCGCAGGCGTTCCACGTCCGCCTCGGAGTAGCTGCGGTATCCGTTGCCGGGTTCCCGCCGGGGGCTGATGAGCCCTTCTTCCTCATAAAAGCGGATGTTCTTCTTGGTCACGCCCACGGCAGCTTCTACTTCGTTGATCTTCATCGCTCGGCGGCCTCCTTACGCACCTACTTTACACCTTCCAGAAAGGGGAAGGTCAAGGGGTTTCAGCAAAAAAGTCTTCCCCTCGCCGAGAGAAAGACTTTTTGCGCTTAAAAATAGCACTTGATCTGGAACCGATCGGCATGGTCGGCCTGTTTCTCCACCACGATCCGCTCATGGTTGAAATCGAAGTGGACCGGGGTGCACAGTTCCGTGTTTCGGGTCAGGCGGAGAAGCTCCTGCACCCGCTTCTTTTCCTCCGGCACATAGAACAGGTAGCTGACGCCCTCTTTTTTGGCGCGGCCGGTGCGGCCGATGCGGTGGGTGTAATGTTCGTTGTCGCCGGGGACGTCGTAGTTGATGACGGCGTCCACGTCCGAGACGTCGATGCCGCGGGCCGCCACATCGGTGGCCACGAGGATGGCCAGTTTGCCGTCCCGGAAGTTCTGCATGATCTGGTTGCGCTCTTTCTGGGAGAGGTCGCCGTGGAGGCAGTCCACCGAGAAGCCGAGGCGGGCCAGCTGGTTGGCCAGCGTGGCCGTGTTGAACTTGGTATCACAGAAGACCATGACCCGCTTGTAACCCTCGCCGATGATGATCTGGGCCAGGTCGGAGAGCTTGTT
This sequence comes from Faecalibacterium sp. Marseille-Q3530, assembly GCF_017377625.1. Classification (NCBI taxonomy): domain Bacteria; kingdom Bacillati; phylum Bacillota; class Clostridia; order Eubacteriales; family Oscillospiraceae; genus Faecalibacterium; species Faecalibacterium sp. Marseille-Q3530. Next base: position 3,073 of record NZ_JAFREH010000015.1, read on the forward strand.
GCGGCCGGAGGTCTCCAGCATGTACTGGGTGATCTTGGGCTGGCTCTCCTCCTTGGGCTGGACGGTGATCTCCTCGGCGTTGTGCTGGTACAGCCAGCCGATGTCCATGACCTCGCGGCTGATGGTGGCCGAGAACATGGACAGGTGTTTGCGGGCCTTCATCAGCTCAATGATGTGGCGGACATCCTTATAGAAGCCCATGTTCAGCATCTCGTCGGCTTCGTCCAGCACGATCTGGGTGACGTGGGAGAGGTCGATGCTGTGGTGTTTGTAATGGTCCATCAGGCGGCCGGGGGTAGCGACCACGATCTGGCACCCCTCTGCAAGGCGTCTGGCCTGCTTTTCCATGTTGGCACCGCCGTAAACGCAGGCAACTGCAACGCCCGGCATAAAGGCCGTGAGGGCGGTCAGCTCGTCGGCGATCTGCTGGGCCAGCTCACGGGTGGGGGCCAGAATGACCGCCTGCGGCACCTTTTGGGCCGGGTCGATCTGTTCGGCCACCGGGATGCCGAAGGCACAGGTCTTGCCTGTGCCGGTGGGAGCCTTGGCGATGACGTCCCGCCCCGCCAGCATGACGGGGATGGTCTTTTCCTGAATTTCGGTCATTTCCGCAAAGCCCATCTGCTCCACAGCCTTGTGGATGGCTTCGCTGCAATGCAGTTCACTGTACAGCATGATCCTTCTCCATTCCGTTCCGATTTTCTTACAGTATACCATGAAATGCCGCGCTTGTCAGTAACAAAAAGAGCCATGCCCCCATTTGGGAGCACAGCTCTTGGATGCAGATCTCTGTTGCAGGGATCAGGCAGTCTCTTCGACGCTCTTGTCAGCGGCACGGCCTGCTTCGAGCTTCTGCTTGAAACGGCCGCTGGCCTTGAAGCCAGGGATGGAGGTGGACTCCAAACGGCTGGAGACCTTGGTCTTGGGGTTGGTGTAAGCCTTCGGCTTGCGGGGACGCATCTCGAAGCGGCCAAAGCCGGCGATGGTCACCTTTTCATCTGCGCGCAGGCAGTCTGCGATCTGGTCAAACAAAGCGTCCATCGTGGTCTCGACCTGTGCTTCGGTGAAGCCGGTCTTGCGCGCCACGGTCTCAATCATCTGGGAACGAGTCATTTTTATCGATATCCTCCTGGAACGTCCAAAAGTAACGTCTTTTGGCAAATTTTGCGTTGTTGATTATAACAAATGCGGCCCTTCATTACGATGGATTGCGCACGAAACGCATCTTTTTGCGCACGAGTTACATTCAGACCGTCAATTCCTATGATACAGCGTTGCAATATCCACCAGAGGGATATTCTTGAGCTCGTGTTCACTGCGCAGGCATTCCACCAGCGCATTGGCCGTATCCACGGCGGTGATGCAGGGGATGCTCAGCTCCACAGCCTTGCGGCGCAGGCGGACGGAGTCGCGCTTGGGGTCGCGGCCCTTGGCGCTGGTGGAGAAGACATAGTCCACCAGACCGCTCTGGAGCAGGTCCACAATGTTGGGCGACTCGCCGGACATGTTGCGCACCTCGTTGCAGGGGACCATGTGCTTGTTGAGCCAGGCGCAGGTGCCGGAGGTGCCGTAGAGCTTGTAGCCCATGCTCTTGAGCTTCCAGGCGATGTCCACGAACTCCGGCTTGTCGCTGTCCTTCACAGTGAAGATGCAGCAGGAAGCGGGGCCGGGCGTCTTGAAGGTATAGCCCGCACCGATCAGGCCCTTGAGCAGGGCGTCGTGGAAGTTGGGCGCGATGCCCAGCACCTCGCCGGTGGACTTCATCTCCGGGCCGAACTGGGTATCGACGCCGTGCAGCTTCTCAAAGCTGAAGACGGGCACCTTGACCGCCACATAGGGGGCGTTGGGGTGCAGGCCGGTGCCGTAGCCCATGTCGGTGAGCTTCTCGCCCAGGCAGCAGCGGACGGCCAGATCGACCATGGGCACACCGGTGACCTTGGAGATGTACGGCACGGTACGGGAAGAGCGGGGGTTGACCTCGATGACATAGACCTTGCCGTTGGAGACCGCGTACTGGACGTTCACCAGACCGGTGACGTGCAGCTCGCGGGCAAAGCGGCCGGTATAATCGACCATGGTGTCGATCTCGGCCTGGGTCAGATGCTGGGCCGGGTAGACGCAGATGGAGTCGCCGGAGTGGACACCGGTGCGCTCGATCTGCTCCATGACGCCGGGGATGAGGAAGTTCTCGCCGTCGCAGATGGCGTCCACTTCGCACTCGGTGCCCATGATATACTTATCCAGCAGGACGGGGTGATCCATATCCACGTGCTCGGTGATGACGCCCATGTACTCGATGACGTCGGCCTTGGTGTAGGCGACGATCATGTTCTGGCCGCCCAGCACGTAGGAGGGGCGCATCAGGACGGGCAGGCCGATCTCATCGGCAGCCGCCAGAGCCTCTTCCAGATTGAAGACGGTGCGGCCGGGGGCGCGGGGGATGCCGCAGCGCTCCAGCAGTTCGTCGAAGCGCTCGCGGTCCTCGGCCTCGTCGATGGCATCCGCCGGGGTGCCCAGAATGGGCAGACCGATCTCGTCCATGTGCTTGGCCAGCTTGATGGCGGTCTGACCGCCGAACTGGACGACGCAGGCGTCGGGCTTCTCGGTGGCGATGATGTTATCGACGCTCTCCGGGTTCAGCGGGTCGAAGTACAGGCGGTCGCCGGTGTCGAAGTCGGTGGAGACGGTCTCCGGGTTGTTGTTGACCAGGATGGCCTCGCAGCCGTGCTTCTTGAGCGTCCAGACGCAGTGGACCGAGCAGTAGTCGAACTCGATGCCCTGACCGATGCGGATGGGGCCAGAACCGAAGACGAGGACCTTCTTTTTCTTTTCAGGGGCAGCGGCTTCCTTCTCCGCGATGAACGCGGCGGCTTCGTTGTCGCCGTCGTAGGTGGAGTAGAAATACGGCGTGTTGGCCGAGAACTCGGCTGCACAGGTATCGACCATCTTGAAACCGGCACGGTAGTTCGCGATGGGCAGCTCGTCCACCTCGGCCAGACGCCGGATGGTCTTATCCTGGAAGCCGTACTTCTTGGCCTCCTTGTACTGCGCAGCGCTCAGAACGCCGTGGCAGTTGGCCAGGCCCTTTTCGAGGTTGGCCAGGTGCTGCATCTTATCCAGGAACCACCAGTCGATCTTGGTGATGTTCCAGATGGTCTGGTGGTCGATGCCGCGCTTGAGGGCCTCGTAGACGCAGAAGACGCGCTCTGCATCCTGCACATGCAGGTGTGCCACGATCTCGTCATCGGTCAGCTCCTCAAAGGGCTTGTGGGTCAGGGTATCCATGCCCAGCTCGATGGAGGAGACGGCCTTCATCATGGCAGCCTCGAAGCTGTTGCCGATGCTCATGACCTCGCCGGTCGCCATCATCTGGGTGCCCAGAGACTTGTCGGCATAGACGAACTTATCGAAGGGCCACTTCGGGTACTTGACCACGATGTAGTCCAGCGCAGGCTCGAAGCAGGCGCAGGTCTTGCCGGTGACGTCGTTGGTGATCTCGTCCAGCGTATAGCCGATGGCGATCTTAGTGGCCACCTTGGCGATGGGATAGCCCGTGGCCTTGGAAGCCAGTGCAGACGAACGGGACACGCGGGGGTTGACCTCGATGACCGCGTAGTCGTAGCTGTCCGGCTTGAGGGCGAACTGGCAGTTGCAGCCGCCCTCGATGCCCAGCTCGGTGATGATGTCCAGCGCAGCGGTGCGGAGCATCTGATACTCGTGGTCGGTCAGGGTCTGGGAGGGAGCCACGACGACCGAGTCGCCGGTGTGGATGCCGACGGGGTCCAGGTTCTCCATGTTGCAGACGGTGATGACGTTGCCCTTGTGGTCGCGCATGACCTCATACTCGATCTCTTTCCAGCCGGCGATGCACTTTTCCACCAGGATCTGATGGATGGGGGAAAGACGCAGGCCGTTGGTGCCGATCTCGATGAGCTTTTCGCGGGTCTCGCAGATGCCGCCGCCGGTGCCGCCCATGGTGAAGGCGGGGCGGACGATGACCGGGTAGCCGATGCGGTCGGCGCAGGCCAGTGCGTCCTGCAGCGTCTCAACGACCTCCGAGGGGATGATGGGCTGGTGCAGCTTTTCCATCGTCTCCTTGAACAGCTCGCGGTCCTCGGCGCGGTCGATGGTCTCCGGCTTGCAGGCCAGCAGGCGGATGCCGGTGCGGTCCAGATAGCCGGAGCGGGCCAGCTCCATCGAGAGGTTCAGGCCCATCTGACCGCCCAGGTTGGGCAGCACGGAGTCGGGCTTTTCGATCTCCAGGATGCGCTCCACGACTTCGAGGGTCATCGGCTCGATGTAGACATGGTCGGCCACGTCGGGGTCGGTCATGATGGTGGCGGGGTTGGAGTTGAGCAGAACGGTCTCAATGCCCTCTGCCTTCAGTGCGCGGCACGCCTGCGTACCGGAGTAGTCGAACTCGGCGGCCTGACCGATGATGATGGGGCCGGAGCCGATGACCAGTACCTTTTTGATTCTGGGGTCCTTAGGCATTTTAGCGTGCCTCCTTTGCTGCTTTGACGTTGTTCAGGAAGCGGTCGAACAGGAACTCGGTGTCCTTGGGGCCGCCGTTCGCTTCGGGGTGGAACTGGACGGTGAAGCAGTTCCACTTCTTGTATTTGATGCCCTCACAGGTGCCGTCGTTGGCGTTCACCTGAGCCACCTCGCCCATCTCGGCGGGCAGCTCGTCGCCCACGACTGCATAGCCGTGGTTCTGGCTGGTGATGAAGGTGCGGCCGGACTCAAAGTCGGTGACGGGCTGGTTGGCACCGCGGTGGCCGTACTTGAGCTTCATGGTCTTGGCACCGGCGGCCAAAGCGGACAGCTGGTGGCCCAGGCAGATGCCGAAGGTGGGGATGCCCAGTTCGAAGATATGGCGGAGGTTCTCGATGACCTCCACCGGCTCGGCGGGGTCGCCGGGGCCGTTGGACAGCATGATGCCGTCCGGATTCAGAGCGACCACTTCCTCGGCGGTGGCGAAGGCCGGCATGACCGTGACCTTGCAGCCGCGCTTGACAAGGCACCGCACGATGTTCCGCTTGCAGCCGTAGTGCATCAGCACGATGTGGGTCTCGCCCTTCTCGTTGAAGACTTCGGGCGCTGCGCAGGTGACGTTCTTGACCGCATCGGTCACGGCATAGGCGCGGATGGTCTCCAGCAGCTTGTCCGTCTCGGCTTTGTTGGCCGGGTCTGCGGGGTCAAAAGTGGTCAGGATGGCGCCGTTCATCACACCGCTCTCCCGGATGATGCGGGTCAGGTGGCGGGTGTCGATGCCCTCGATGCCGATGGTGTTGTTTTTCTTCAAAAAGCTGTCCAGCGTCTCCTCACAGCGCCAGTTGGAGGGCGTGGTGCAGGCTTCGCGCACGATGTAGCCCCTGGCCCAGATGCGGTCGGACTCCATGTCGCCCTGGTTCATGCCATAGTTGCCGATGAGGGGGTAAGTCTGGGTGATGATCTGGCCATAATAGCTGGGGTCGGTCAGGGTCTCTTCAAAGCCGACCATGCCGGTGGCAAAGACGACTTCGCCCACGGTGACGCCCTCTGCGCCCACCGACTGGCCCGCAAAGACCATGCCGTTCGCCAAAAGAAGATATGCGTTCATAGGTACTCCTTGTTTCAACACAGATGCGCGGCCTTACAGGGTCTGCTTCGCTTCCTGCTTCATCTTGCGGCTGCCCAGATGGACCAGCGGCAGCTTGCCCTCCTTGCAGATGGGGCACTCTTCGGGTGCGTAGTTGGGCAGGTCCAGCTTGAGGGCGCTTGCCACGATGGGGATGGGCGACGGAGCTTCGGGCTTGGTGCGGTCCACCACGCAGGTGATGCCCACGCAGATGCCGCCGTTCTCCTCGATGACGCGCTTGGTCTCCAGAGAGGAGATGCCGGTGGTCACAACGTCCTCTGCGATGAGGCACTTCTCACCCGGATGGATGGCAAAGCGCTTCAGGGTCATCACATTATCAACGCGCTCGGTGAAGATGGCGCGCTTGCCGGTCTGGCGGGCCAGCTCGTAAGCGTAGACGATGCCGCCCATGGCCGGGCCGACGATGACATCCACGTCCAGCTCCTTGACCTTGTCAGCCACGGCCTTCATGACCTCGGCGCAGCGGTCGGGATACTGCTGCAGATAGGCCATCTGGCAGTAGGCGCTGGAATGGCGGCCGGAGGAGAGCAGGAAATGGCCCTCCAGGAATGCGTCACAGCTCTTCAGGATCTCAAGTGCTTCACTCATTGTACTTTTCCCTCTCTTTGTTGCAGTTCGTGTTTTTCGTACGATCACGCAGTATTGTACCACGCTTTTTATGGAAACGCAAATTTATTCACTGATTTTCTGCTTCTTGTGAATATTTGCATTTTTATGCGGTTAATTCCAAGTTTTATCCATTGCTGCGGGCGCAGCCGCGGATCTCGTCCAGCGTCTTGACGCCGTTCTTGTCCATCCATGCGGCCATCTCCTCGGCGATGGTCTCCATGGCGCGGGGATTCGCAAAGTTGGCAGCGCCCACCTGCACGGCCGTGGCACCAGCCATGATGAACTCCAGCGCGTCGCGGCCGGTGGCAATGCCGCCCAGACCCACGACCGGGATGTTCACGGCACCCACAGCCTGCCAGACCATCCGCAGTGCGATGGGGCGGACCGCCGGGCCGGACAGGCCCGCGAAAATATTGTTGAAGACCGGCTTGCGCTTTTCGAGGTCGATGGCGCAGGCCTGGAAGGTGTTGGTCAGGCTGATGGCATCCGCACCGGCTGCCTCGACGGCCTTGCACATCTCCGGGATGTTCTCGGCCTGGGGGCTGAGCTTGACCATGAGCGGCTTTTTGCAGGCATCGCGGACCATCCGGACCACTTCACCGGCTGCTTTCGCCTTGACGCCGTAGGCCATGCCGCCCACCTTGACGTTCGGGCAGGAGATGTTCAGCTCCACGATGTCCACGGCGCTGTCGCTCAGCATCGCAGCGCCCTCGACATACTCTTCCTCGCTGTGACCGCCGAGATTCGCGATGACCACCGTGCCGTATTTCTGCCGCAGCTCCAGCATCTCGTTCAGCTCCACGTCAATGAAGTGCTGGACGCCGGGGTTCTGCAGGCCGATGCTGTTGATGAGGCCGGAAGGGGTCTCCCACAGGCGCTCCCCCTTGTTGCCGTACTGGCCGTGCAGGGTCAGGCCCTTGCCGGAGATGCCGCCGATCCTGGAAAAATCGGCCAGTTCCTCATACTCGACGCCGTAGCCGACCGTGCCGGATGCGCCGATGATGGGGCTGTTCATCACAAAGCCCAACAGGTTCGTTTTCAGATCTGCCATCAGAAGAACACCTCCGTTGCATCAAAGACCGGGCCATTCTTGCACACGCTCTTGCCTTCGCCGCCTCTGGTCTCGCAGGTGCAGCCGAGGCAGGCCCCGATGCCGCAGGCCATCTTCTTTTCCAGGCTGACGAAGCAGGGGGTCCCCTTCTCCGCGCAGAGGCGGGCGGCGTTCTTCATCATGACCGTCGGGCCGCAGACGAGGACGGCGTCGTAATCCGCCGGGTCATACAGCTGGGTGACAAAGCCGTGGAAGCCCACCGCGCCGGTGTCGGTGGACACCTTGACGAGGTTGGCGATGGAGCGGTATTCCTCCATGCAGTAGGGCGCATCCCGGAAGCCGAAGAAGACATCGGGCCGGACGCCTGCTGCGGCCAGTTCGCGGGTGACCTGATACATCGGCGCGGTGCCGATGCCGCCGCCCACCACAGCGATCTTTCGATACTGTCCGGCCAGCGCCGGGATGTCGAACCCATTGCCCATCGGGCCGGTCAGCTGGAAGGTATCGCCCTTTTTCAGCGCGGCCAGCTTGTGGGTGCCCTCGCCGATGACCTGATACAGAAACTCGATGGTCTGGGTCTCCGGCTCCCACTTGTGGACGCTGATGGGCCGGGAGAGGAAGGGGGCCTCGTCGGCACCCCAGGCACGCAGGGTGAAGAACTGACCTGCGTGGGGCAGATGTTCGCGGTCCGGCCAGAGGGCGCGCAGCAGGCGGATGTCTGCCGCGATGACCTCATGGCTCAGAACGGTGGCTTCACAGCAGGCTGCACGCATGGGCGATGGCCTCCTTCATGTTCACGCACTCGTTATAGGCAGCCTCGTCAAAGGCAGTGCCCGGCTGCTTCTTGTAAGCCAGCAGGATGCCGCGGCTGGAGTTGACCACGCCGCCGTTGCCCCTGGTGAGATACTGGGCGATATCCTCGGCCTTGCCGCCCTGTGCGCCGTAGCCGGGGATGAGGAAGAAGCTGTCCTGATACTTGGCGCGGATCTCGGTGGCCTCCTCGATGTGGGTGCCGCCGATGACCAGACCGATGGAGGAGTAGCCGTGCTCGCCCATGTAGTCCTTGCCCAGAGCGTTCAGCTTATCGCCCACCAGGTCGTAGACGTGGCGGCCGTCGGCCAGCTTCTCATACTCGAAGTCCTTGGCGCCGCCGTTGGAGGTGCGGCAGAGCACGAACATGCCCTTGCCCTGCTTTTCGGCGTAGGGCAGATAGGGGCTGATGGAATCCAGACCCATGTAGGGGGCCAGGGTGACAAAGTCGGCCTCAAAGTCGCCGGTGAAGTGGCCCATGGCGTACATCTCAGCAGTCTTGGCGATGTCGCCGCGCTTGATGTCGGCGATGACGGGCACGCCTGCCTCACGGACAGCCTTCAGGGTGTCGGCATAGGCTTTCATGCCGTCCAGACCCAGCGCCTCGTAGTACGCGATCTGGACTTTGAAGCAGCCGGCGACCGCCTTGGTGGCTTCGATGAGCTGTTTGTTGAAGCGGACGATGTTCTCGCCCTTGGACAGGGTGCTGTCCACAAAGTCCGCGGGCAGATAGCTGAAGTCGGTATCCAGGCCGACGCAGACCGGGCCGCGCGCCTCAACAGCTTCGTACAGTTTGTCCATGTTCGTCATAGTTGGTTCCTCCGTTGCTCTCTTCATGATTTATGTCGGGAATCCCCTCTCCGCCATCGCTGTCGCGATGCCACCTCCCCCAAAGTGGGAGGTTCTGGCAGAGATTGCAAAGTTTGCGTTTTTTGCCAGACGCTCGCCCTTCGGGAGAGCTGGCGCGCAAGCGCCTGAGAGGGTCCGTCTTTTATTCTTCTGCCTGATAGGTCAGCTCGCCGCCCTTGACGGTGGCAAAGACCCTGCCGTAGAGCTGTGCGCCATCAAAGGGGCAGTTGTGGGATTTGGAGTGGAGCTTGTCCTTGTCCACCGTATAGGGGGTGTCCAGATCCACCAGCACGAAGTCGGCATCGTAGCCGGGCTCCAGCTGACCCTTGGCCAGACCCAGGATCTCTGCCGGGCGGGTGCTCATCAGGTGGACCAGCAGTTCCAGCGGCAGGCCCTCCTCCTTGCAGAGCTTGGTGTAGCAGACGCCGAAGGCCGTCTCGCTGCCCACCATACCGGCCATGCCCTTGAGCTTGTCCTCTTCCGAGTGGGGTGCGTGGTCGGTGGCGATGGCATCCACCACGCCGGTGCGGATGGCCTCAATAAGAGCGGCCACATCGTCTGCGGTGCGGATGGGCGGATTGACGCGGTAGTCGCAGGTATCCTTGGTGAACCACAGGTGGTGGGGAGTCACCTCGCAGGTGACGGGGGCCCCGCGCAGCTTGGCCATCTGGATGGCCTCGATGGCACCGCGGGTGGACACATGGCACATGTGGAGCCGGGTCTGGTAATACTCGCTCAGCCAGCAGTTGCGCACCGTCTCGATGTCCTCGGCCAGGCGGTAGTCCCAGGGGCTGATCTCCATATCCTCGGCGTGGCTCATCACGGTGATGTCCCGCTGGGTGCAGATGGCGAAGGCTCGCGCCATGGTGGCGTTGTCCTGCACACCGTGGCCGTCCTCGGTGATGAACCGGACGCTGGCGGGCAGGGTCTTGAGGTGGTCCAGCGTCTTGCCATCGAAGTTCTCGGTGATGGAGACGGTCTGGTTCACATCGCACAGGCCCACCTCTGCGGCCTTCTGCTCCACCATTGCGGCCTGCGCAGCCGAAGAGCAGACGGGCTTGGTGTTGGGCATCAGGTTGACGAAGGTGTAGCCGCCCGCAGCCGCTGCACGGCTGCCCGTCTCGATGTCCTCCTTATATTCAAAGCCCGGTGTGCGCCAGTGGCAGTGCAGATCGACGAAGGCGGGCAGCACGGTAAGCCCCCCGGCATCCAGAACGACCTCGTTCTCCCCGGCCAGAGCCTCCAGATCCTGGCCGACCGCCGCGATCTTTCCGTCCCTGACGAACAGCTCCACGGGGCGTCCTTCCGTGTTGACAGCGTTTACAAGCAGCATGGTACGATACCTCCCTGTTTTTGGTGTGCGCTCGATTGGGCAAAAAAAAGAACTTTTCCTCAAATGGAAAAGTTCGAATCACGCAAAAAAGGAAACACGGAACCCACTGCAAAAAAGGCAGCAAACTGATTTTCCAGTTTTGCGTTCATTTTTGACAGCATGTCGGTGTCTCCTTTGTTCGTGCATTTGTTTCGTTATATTTTAGCATAGAAGCGCGAAATGTGTCAATGCTTCCGGGCTTTTTTCTTTGTAAAAAGGTTTCGGGCCGAACTCAGCAAATTTTAGCTACTCTACCGAAAAACCAAAATCCCCCCTCCGAACCGGAAATTTGAGGCCGCAATCCCTAGCAAAATGCTGTACATTAAAGTTCAGATGTGTTATCATAATACTCAAACGAGAGAGCCGCCGCGGGCGGCATTGGAAAAGGGAGGGTTTCCCACATGGGTTTATTGGAGGACGCACGGAACATCCAGCGCAAGGACCCCGCCGCGCGCAGCGTGCTGGAGGTCATTCTGCTGTACCCCGGCTTTCACATCCTGGTCTATCACCGCATCGCGCACTGGCTGTATGAGCGCGGGCACTTTTTTCTGGCGCGATGGGTCAGCCAGCGCGGCCGGCATAAGACCGGCATCGAGATCCACCCCGGTGCCCGGATCGGCAGGTGCCTGTTCATCGACCACGGCATGGGCATCGTCTTCGGCGAGACGACCGAGATCGGTGACAACTGCACCATCTACCACGGCGTCACGCTGGGCGGCACCGGCAAGGACACCGGCAAGCGCCACCCCACGCTGGGCAACAACGTGCTGATCGGCGCAGGCACCAAGGTGCTGGGCCCGGTCTACATCGGCGACAACGCCCGCATCGGCGCGGGCAGCGTGGTGCTGAAGAACCTGCCCGCCAACTGCACCGCCGTCGGTGTGCCCGCCGCGGTGGTCCGCATCAACAACAAGGCCGTCAACCCCGCCGACGACCTCGACCAGCAGGATCTGCCCGATGTGGTCGCCCAGCGCATCACCGACCTCGACCGCCGCATCAGCGCCATGGAGAAGGCCGCGCAGGGCGATGTGCCTCCGACCATCCACGACATCCGGAAACGCAGCCCGAAATAACCGGCATCCTGCCGCAGCAAAAAAGCATCCTGACCCGGATTCGTCCGGTCAGGATGCTTTTTTCCGTCAAGATGTGTTTTCAAGCGCCGACATGGGAACTCATTCCGCGCGGCGGCGGGCTTTGTCCGCATACCCCTGATCGTGCCGTTGCAATTTCCCGTATGTGAGCCGTGTCATCAGATACAGCGGCACCCGGAACCGGAAAAAGAACAGTGGGACATAGCGCTTCCGGTTGTTCCAAAATTCCTTGAGGGGCGCTTTCGAAAGGTGCCGGAGCGTCGGGCAGTCGTCGATCATCTTCCGCCAGGCGTGCCAGGCCTGGATCGGGCCGTCCGGATTTGCGGGGTTGAAATAGCACTTATCCAACAGGCGAACATACGTCTTCATGAGCCAGATATCGTAGGCCGCCCAGAAGTCTGCGCCCTTCTTTTCCCGCTGGCCGAATTCCACGACCCGCTGATCGACTGTATCCAGATAGCCCGGCAGCCGCTTGTCGTGAATATGGCACATGGAGTCCGGACGCAGCCGATAATAGTAAAGGTCTTTGTCCAGAAGCCCTACGGAATGCGCCCGTTCCAGCAGGTTCAGGTTCCAGATCATGTCTTCGCACTGCTTCAGGCTCTCATCAAAATAGAGATGGTTCTCTTCCAGAAAGTCTCTCCGCACCAGTTCGATCCAGCAGGCTCCGGAATAATACGGCACGGCGCGGTGATATTCATCCAGCACACCGAGCTGCAGCGCGTTCAGCAGTTCCCGTTTGCCGGTGCGGTAGGTTCCCGTGCGAAGCGGGCTGGGCTGCGGCAGCGGCTGTCCTTCCGGATACGGCATATAGCCGAATGCGATCAGATCCACCGCATCGCTCGCGACCTCCATGACCGATTCCAGCAGATCCGATTTCCACAGATCATCCGAATCCACACAGATGATCCACTCCCCGCTCGCTGCCCGCAGGCCCGTGTTCCGCGCCGCAGGCAGACCCCGGTTCTCCTGATGGATCACCCGGATACGCGGGTCTTTTTGTGCATATTCTTCGCAGATCATCGGGCAGCGATCCGGCGAACCATCGTCCACAAGAATGATCTCGATATTCTCATACGGTTGTTCCAGAATGCTGTCCACACAGGTTTGAAGATAGGCTTCCACCTTGTAGACCGGAACGATGACGCTGACCAGCGGCTGCTTCGCACACTTTGTTTTCATCCGCATTTCCTCCAGAGCTTTTTGGCCCTTATTTTAACATGCGGCCTCCCCTGTTTCAAGAAGTTTGAAAAAAATCTGCTCAACCGATCCCGGAACAAAGTTCCTTCACTTTCTGGGCCGCAGCCGCCACGAGCTGACTGACGGGCTGATCCGGCACACCGACCACGTAGTTCTCGCAGTGGTTGATGGGCACGAGCACCCTCTTGGCCCCGCTCTGGCAGACCGCAGCCGCCATGGCCGGGGTGATCTCGCCCAGCAGGGCATCCGCAATGACGATGCCGATGGGCCCCACGATGACGTCTGCACGGCGGCAGTTGACCACCACCGCGTTCTCGCCGGTGGCAGCGCGGGAGGCCCCCGCCTTGAGCATGGCGTTCGCGGCCAGGCTGTTGGTGCCCACAGCAGTCAGTTCTGCCTCCGGGCAGGCCGCTGCCAGGGCAGACACCAGCTGCCGGCCCAGACCGCCGCCCTGCCCGTCGATGACAAGCACCTTCGCCGCCATCAGAAGTCGATCTCCTCAAGGCGCAGCAGAGCTACGATGTAGATCTTCATGGCCTCCAGCAGCTTGTCGATGGGAGCCGACTCGTTGGCACCGTGCATCGGGCCGCCGAAAGCAGGCAGCTTGACGTCGTTGTGCTCCGGGCCAAAGCTGACCGCATAGGGGAAGTGGCGGGCGTAGGTGCCGCCGCCCATGGTGAACGGGGTGGCGTTCTCCCCGGTGACCTCGTTGTAGGTGTCGATGCAGGCCTTGATGGCAGGGGTGTCGGCCCCGATGTAGAACGGCTCAGCGCTCTCGACGTTTTCGAGGGAAGCGCCCTCGCCGATGGCCGCACGGATCTGCTCTGCCATCCGGTCGCCGGTGGTGCAGGTGGGATAGCGGCTGTCCAGCGTCTGCACGAATCTGCCCTCCCGCATGAAGATGCGTCCGCCGATGACGGTCAGCGGGCCGAAGGGGCCGTCGGCACAGGCGACACCGATGCCCTCACCGGCCGTGGAAGAATGCAGCTTTTTCAGCGCTTCCAGATAGGCGCGCTCGGCCTCGTTGCACAGGCCGTTGTCCAGCAGGTAGTCCACCACCAGACCGATGGCATTGACGGTGCCCTGCGGGGTCGCTGCATGGCCGGACTTGCCCCAGCCGCGGATGCGCACGCCGTTGCCTTCCGGCTCCAGCGTGATGTTGGGGGCGTTCTTCAGCTTGGTGATGTCAGTCTCGACCAGCGCACTGGCACGGTCCGGCACGGCATTGTTGGCCACGCCGCCCACGAAGTCCTTGATCTCGCCGTTGCAGACCGGGCTGACCAGCTCAGCGCCGAAGTGGCCCTTTTCGCCGTTGCAGACCGGGAACTCCGCATCCGGGGTGAAGCAGAAGACCGGGGCCGAGTAATGCTTGAGGTAATACTTCACATCGGCCATGCTGGTCTCCTCGTTGTCGCCGACGAGGGCGCGGATGGGGTACTTGAGCGAATAGCCCTGCTCCTTGAGGAACTTCAGGGCATACAGGATGGTGATCATGGGGCCTTTGTCGTCGGCCACACCGCGGCCGATGAGCCAGCCGTCCCGGACCTCCATCTGGAACGGGTCGCCCGTCCAGCCGTTGCCTTCGGGCACGACATCCACATGGCAGATGGTGGCCAGATACTTCTCGGCGTCTGCGCCGGGCAGCTCTGCATAGCCAATGTAGTTTTCGCAGTTGCGGGTGGCAAAGCCCATGCCTGCGGCCAGTTCCAGCGTCTTATCCAGCGCTGCGCGTGCACCCTGGCCAAAGGGTGCGCCCTCTGCGGGGGTGCTCTCCACACTGTTGATGGAAACAAGCGCCTCAATATCCTTGAGCCACTGCTCCTTGTTCGCCGCAATGAATGCGTCGATCTTCTGGTTCAAAGCCTGATCCATGGTTGGTTCGTCCTTTCTTTTGTCTTAACAGACACATTGCTGTTTATTCTAACACATTTCGCGCAAGATTGCCAGCCCGGCTGCCGCCGTCATACCGCAAACAGGCTGCTGGCCGCGCCCAGAACGCCCATGCTGGCCAGGCCCATGATGATACCGGCCAGCAGCACACCGCCCATGCAGGCGATGAGGACATCCTTGAACTTCATGTCGAGGATGGACGCCGCCAGCGTACCGGTCCAGGCACCGGTGCCGGGCAGCGGGATGCCCACGAAGAGCAGCAGCGCCACGGTCAGGCCCTTGCCGGCCTTCTCTTCCAGCTTGCGGCCTCCCTTTTCGCCCTTGACGATGAAGAACCGGCAGATGGGTCCGATGACCGGCTTGTGGTAGCCCCAGATGAGGAACCGCCGGGCGAACAGATAGATGAACGGCACCGGCAGCATATTGCCCAGCACACAGATGACGTAGGTGGGCAGCACCGGCAGGCCCAAACCCAGGCCGATGGGAATGGCACCGCGCAGCTCCACCACGGGCACCATCGAGACGAAGAAGACGAGCAGATAGTTCTTGAGCATGGATACTCTCCTTTGTTGATTCAAAACGAATGGAAGCTCACAGGTCAATGACCAGTTCCACCGGGCAGTGGTCGGAGCCGAAGATCTCGTTGTGGATCTCCGCCGCGCGGATCTTGTCGGCAATGCGGCGGGAAACGATAAAGTAGTCGATGCGCCAGCCTGCGTTCTTCTCGCGGGCATGGAAGCGGTAGCTCCACCAGCTGTATTTCACCTCATCCGGGTGAAGGACCCGGAAGCTGTCGGCAAACCCGGCCTCCAACAGCTCGGTCATCTTGGCCCGCTCCTGGTCGGTGAAGCCCGCGCTCATCCGGTTGGTCTTCGCGTTCTTGATGTCCTGTTCGGTGTGGGCGACATTCAGGTCGCCGCAGAGGATGACCGGCTTTTTCGCATCCAGCGCCAGCAGATAGGCCCGGAACGCATCCTCCCAGGTCATCCGGTAGTCCAGCCGCTTCAGGCCGTCCTGGCTGTTGGGGGTGTAACAGTTGACGAGGTAGAACGCCGGATATTCCAGCGTCAGGACCCGGCCCTCATGGTCGTGTTCCTCGATGCCGATGCCGGTCGTCACCGCCAGCGGCGGCTGTCTGCACCAGCAGGCCGTGCCGGAGTAGCCCTTCTTCTCAGCGGAATAGGTGTATTCGGTGTAGCCTTCCGGGGCGAAATCCGCCTGACCGGGCTGCATCTTGGTCTCCTGCACCGAAAAGATATCGGCATCCAGCGCCGCAAAGCTCGCGGCAAAATCGTGGGTCAGGCAGGCCCGCAGGCCATTGACGTTCCAGCTGATGAGTTTCATCGCATTGCTCCTTTGATGTTATGCTTGATATTTCGTCTTCCATGCACCGCTGTGGAAGCGGGCGGCAAAACAGGTCACGCGGCAGACCCAATCCACCACCATGGCGATCCAGACACCGACCGCGCCCAGCCCCATCCGGACACAGATGAGGTAGCTGAAGCCCAGCCGCCAGAACGCCATACTGAGGATGGATACCACCATTGTGAACTTCACGTCGTTGGCAGCGCGCAGCGCGTTGGGCAGCACGAAGGAGGTCGGCCACAGGAACAACGCGCAGCCCGCATGGATCTGCACCAGCAGAATGGCCAGTTCCATGGTCGCACCGGAAAGTTCATAGATGCCCACCAGCGGCTTCACGAACAGCAGGATCGCGCCATTGGAAAGGCTCATGGTAAGGTACGCCCAGAGCAGCAGCTTGCGGGTGTAATAGATGGCCTGTTCGTGGTCCCCCGCGCCGATGCACCGGCCCACGACCGTGATCATGGCCAGGCTGATCGCCTTGCCGGGGATGACGCCCATACCGTCGAGGTTGTTGGCCACAGCGTTGGCGGCGATCTGCACTGTGCCAAACGTCGAGATCATGCTGACCACAAGGATGCGGCCTGCCTCGAACAAACTATTCTCAAAGGCAGACGGGATGCCGATGCCCAGGATGCGCCGGGACAGTCCGGCATCCAGCCGCAGCGTTTTGGGAACGCGCAGCACATTGCCGGTCTCCTTATGATAGCACTTGCGCAGGATCAGAGCCGCTGCCACCACACGGGAGAGGACGCTGGGCCACGCAACACCCTCAACGCCCATTTTCAGACCGAAGATGCAGACGGCGTTGCCCACGATGTTGATGATGTTCATCAACAGGCTGATCTGCATCGAGATCTTGGAGTTGCCCATGCTCCGGAACAGGGCGGCACCGCCATTGTACAGCGCCAGGAACGGATAGCTCAGGGCAATGACCTTCAGGTAGCGCACACCGGCGTCCAGTACGTCGGCTTCGATCGAGCCATAAAACAGGCGGATCATGGGCCGGGCCATCACAAAGCAGACGACGCCCACCGCCGCGCCGAACAGGCCGCTGAGCAGGATGAGCTGACCGGCGCTGGCATCCGCATGCTTCTGCTCTCTGGCCCCCAGATACTGGCTGACCACCACCGCACCGCCCGTGGCCAGCGCCGCGAACAGCACGATGATGAGGTTGTTGATCATATCCACCAGGCTGACGCCGGAGATGGCCGCTTCGCCGCAGCGGGAGACCATCATCGTATCCGCCATGCCCACCGTCACTTCCAGCAGCTGCTCCACCAGCAGCGGGCCGGTCAGAAGCAGCAGCTCTTTCTGGGTGAACAGCGGCTTCCGCCCGCCGAACCGGATTTTTTCTTTGGTGATCGTTCGTTCCATAGAGTTCCTCACGTTTCGTTTTCCGGGCCGCCGGGCGCAAAAAGGCTCGGCTCCCCTCCTGCCGTCTTTACAGGCCGCAGTGCCGCATTTTAACATGCTTGTATTCATCTTAACACACCCGGTTTCGGTTGTAAAGAATCCATCTGCGGGTTTTGCAGATTCTTTCCCTACCCACGTGTTTTTGCGGATGTTCCCGGCGCTAGGGGAGCTTGTTTTATCAGTTTTGCCGAGAATGTTCTGCCAATTTTGTGCGTTGTGACAAAATATCAGATTTTTGTTCGATTTCCAGAACTTTTTTCAAAAAACCTCTTGCATTTTGCTTCGAAAAGTGCTATCTTGTATCCAACAAGAGTGGCAGTGGGATACAACGACTGCGACGAGCTTTGCCCCCACGGCTCTTGTGTTCATCCTTCTAATTTATATTGCTATTTTCTTCATTTACCTTCTTATCATTTACCCTGTCCTGTACGGGACAGAAAAAGCGCTTCCCCAACCTGCATGGGGAAGCGCTTTTTCGTACCCTCTCCGTCAACGCATTCGCGTTGCCAGCTCTCCCAAAGGGAGAGCCATTGGCAGGCCGGGCAACCCCATGCTGAACGCTGAACGTTTTCGAATCCCGTAAACGAAAGTGCTCCGCTGTCAAGACCAGCGGCATCTACACGATGGCTCTAACAAAAGAGCGTTTTTGTAGATGCTGTGAATCGAAACAGCGGAGCACTCTATTTTATGGTTTCGAGAAACTCTGTTCATTCAGCACAATCAAAACCGGCTCGCCAGTGGCTCCCCCTCTGGGGGAGCTGGCGCGTCAGCGACTGAGAGGGCAGATCTCCCGAAACGCTTCCCGCACCTCACCGGAGAAGTACAGCGTCCCCAACGCACAGACGGGGCCGGTGCCGCCCAGCTCCACCGCGCGGGCCACTCCGGCTTCGATGGACGGGGCAGGCTCCGCCGTGCCGCCCCGCACCTGGATGTGCTCCGCCAGCGTTTCGGCGGGCATGGCGCGCGGGGTATGCGCTGCCACCGTCACGAACCGGTTTGCCAGCGGGAGCAGAAGCTCCAGCATCTCGTCCACGTCCTTGTCGGCCATGATGCTGAGCAGAAAGACAAATTTCTGGCCGGGGAAACGGTCGTTCAGGCTCTGGACCGTGGCCCGCATCCCGTGGGCGTTGTGGCTGCCGTCCAGCAGGAAAGCGGGCGTGTGCCGCAGCAGCTCGAACCGGCCCGGCCAGCGGACGGTCTCCAGCCCCTGCCGGATGGCCTCCTCCGGGATGTTCCAGCCCTTTTCCCGCAGCACCCGCAGCACCGTGATGGCGACGGCGGCATTCCGGGGCTGGTAGCTGCCAATGAGCGGCAGGCGCACCCCGTTCAGGCCGTCGAAGTCAAAGGTCACCTCGTCCAGGTCGCCGCCTTCCACGGTCAGCTTCGAAAAATCGACCACATGGAGCGGGGCGTTCTGCTCTGCCGCCGTGCGGGCGATGACGGCGTCGGCCTCCGGCACACCGCCGTAGCTCACCACCGGGCTGCCCGGCTTGAGGATGCCCGCCTTGGCCGCTGCGATGTCCGCGATGGTGGGGCCAAGCTCCTTCACATGGTCCATGCCCAGCGCCGTGATGACCGCACACTCCGGCGGGTCGATGACGTTGGTGGAATCCAGCGCACCACCCAGACCCACTTCCAATACCACAATGTCGCAGTGCTGCTCGGCAAAGCAGAGCATGCCCAGCGCTGTGATGATCTCGAACTCGGTGGGCACATCGGCCATGGCATCTGCGGCGGGCCGGATTTTTTCCACCAGACGCACCAGTTCCTCGTCGCTGATCTGCTCGCCGTTCACCTGAATGCGCTCATTGAACCGGTTGATGAAGGGAGAGGTGTACAACCCCACCCGATACCCCGCCGCCTGCAGACAGGACGCCAGCATGGCTGCGGTGCTTCCCTTGCCGTTGGTGCCCGCCACATGGACGAACTTCAGCCGCTTGTGGGGGTCGCCCAGCGCAGCCAGAAGGGTGCGGGTGCGGGTCAGGCCGGGCTTATGCCCCGCCCACTGCACCGCGTGGATGTATTGCATTGCTTCTTCATAGTTCATGATGCCACGTTCCTTCAGAGAGACCCTCTCCATCTATGCAGACAGAGAGGGTCTGGTTTATGCTTTTTTATGCTTTTCGGACCAGAGCGGTCAGCGCCTTGTTTTCCAGCAGGATGCGGACGAGGAGGGTGTTCACCACGCTCAGCACCAGCGCGTTGGGGATGCGGGCAGCCAGCAGCGCCCACTGGTAGCCGTAGAAGAGGTGGAGGGCCAGCGAGTTGATGACCACAGAGCCCACCAGATGGCCTGCCAGAATGCTGATCTGCAGCCGCAGGCCCAGGCGCATCTCATGCAGAGACCGGTACAGCAGGCCGGACACCAGACCCACCGAACCGGCTCCCAGCGTGATGAGCGGGTTGATGGAATAGCCGGACAGGGTGCCGCCGATCATGTCGGCCAGTGCGCCCACGACAAAACCGCCCGCCGGGCCGAACCAGACCGCTGCCAGGTGGGTGGGCAGAGCGCCCAGATTGAACCGCAGGAATCCGGTGGACACCGTGAACACGCGGGCAAAGATGATGCTCATAGCCGTGAGCAGGGCCAGCATCGTCAGGGTACGAACGGACAATTTGGAATGATTCATCGTTGATCCTCCATTCCGGATGATGCAGGAGAAGACAAAACGCCCTCCCCTGTGACGAACCGCACAAAGGAGGGCGTGAATCCAACAAGTTTCACTTCCAGGCAGGGCCGCAGCCGGTCTCGCCTGCACCCAAGTCCATGCAGCAGCGGGATGCAGACCATGCACCGCGGGTCTCCCTTCGTCCGCAGCACAACTCCCCGTTGATGCGGCACTTAACGCGCATGGTCTTACTCTGTTGATACTGCTATTATATGCCTTTTTTCGGGCGGTTTCAATCGCACCTCTGCCACAGATTTCACAATTTGAGGCATTCTTTTTTAGAAGTTCTGCCAAAAAAGCAGAAGCCCCTCGGTATTCGCAGTACCGAGGGGCTTCTTGCTTTTTGTGAATCTCATGGAGATTCAATTTCCTTTGCACTTTTATTATACGCGCTTGTGATGAAAAGTCAAGCCATTCACAGTTTTCTTTGACTGTAGGCGCAAAACGTGATAAGATGGAACAAACTTGATACAGAAAGGACGTATCCGTCTATGAAATTCCGTGAGATGACTTACACCCGCCCGGACATCGACGCGCTGCTGGCCCGCTGCAAAGAGCTGGCCGCCAAAGCCGAATCCGCTGCCTCCGGCGAAGCGCTGGTCGCGGTCTACTACGAGCAGAGCCGCGCATTTGCCGATTACAACACCGCCGCCAACCTGGCTTCCATCCACTACACCTGCGACACCCGCGACGCCGCCTGGAAGGCTGAGCAGGACTTCTTCGATGCCAACGGCCCCGCCGTGCAGAATGCCAGCGTGGAGATCAGCCGGGCCTTCCTGGCCAACCCCCACGTCGATGCCCTGACCGAGGCCTTCGGCACCACCTGCGTGGCCGGCATGAAGAACGCCGTGCTGGGCATGGACGACCGCACCATCGACCTCCAGAAGGAGTACAACGCGCTGGTCAGTCAGTACCAGCAGGTCTACGGCGGTGCACTGGTCGAGTTCGACGGCAAGCAGCTGACCATCCCCCAGCTTGGCCCTTATAAGGAGAATCTGGACCCCGCCGTCCGCCGCGCCGCCTACGAGGCCGAGGCCGGTTACTTCGACGCCCACCGCGCCGAACTGGACGAGCTGTACACCAAGATCGTCAAGAACCTGAACGAGCAGGCAAAGATCCTGGGCTACCACGATTACAGTGACCTTTCCTACGTGCGGATGAACCGCATCGGCTACGGCCCGGAAGAGATTCGGAAGTTCCGCGACCAAGTGGCCAACGATGTGGTCCCCCAGCTGAAAAAGGTCATCGAGCTGCGCAAAAAGCGCACCGGCATCGAGCATCTGACCTTCACCGACCTGCCGGTCTCCTTCCGGGACGGCAACCCCAGGCCCATCGAGGGCTACGACGCCCGGATGGCCGCCTCCCGCACCATGTACCATGAGCTGAGCCCGGAGACCGCCGCATTCATCGACTTCATGCAGGACAACGAGCTGTTCGATGTCGAGAGCCGCCCCGGCAAGATGTCCGGCGGCTATATGACCAGCCTGCCCGCCTACAAGGCTCCCTTCATCTTTGCCAACTGGAACAACACCTCCGCCGACGTGGACGTGCTGACCCACGAGTGCGGCCATGCCTTTGAGGGCTATGTGGCCGAGCGGGACCCGAAAGTCCCCGCCGACCTGGAATGCCCCGGTATGGAGAGCGCCGAGATCCACTCGATGGCCATGGAGTTCCTGACGGCCCCCTGGCATCATCTGCTCTTCGGCAAGGACACCGAGAAATACGCCCTGCTCCACGCCGAGGACAGCTTCCTCTTCCTGGCCTATGGCTGCATTGTGGATGAATTCCAGCACCGGATGTACCAGAACCCCGACCTGACCCCCGACGAGCGGAACGCCGTCTGGCTGGAGCTGGAACACAAGTACCGCCCCTGGATCGACTTCGACAACCTGCCCTTCTACGGCCGCGGCGCAGGCTGGCAGCGTCAGCTCCACATCTATGAATGTCCGTTCTATTATATCGACTACTGCCTGTCCACCATGGCCGCTTTGCAGTTCTTCCTGCTCAGCCTTAAGGACCACAAGGACGCCTGGCAGCGCTACCTCCGACTGGTGCGCCGCGCCGGTATGGCCAGCTACGCAGAACTGTGCGAGACGGCCGGTCTGAAGGTTCCCTTCACCGATGGTTCCATCAAGGCCATCGCCGAGGAAATGGAGCAGTGGATCGCCGCCCATCAGGTCTGAGCGAAACCGAACGAAACCTCTTGAGTTCCCGCAACTTCCTCATCGTGGCGTTCGTGCTGTTCCTGGTCCTGAAGGCCTTCAACGCCCTGTTCAGCAAGAAGAAGGCCGAGGACGAGGCTCCCGCAGAGCCGACCACCAAGGTCGGCCCCTACTGCCAGAGCGAGATCGCCATCAAGGCCGTCCGCTGCCCCCACTGCACGTCTAAGCTGGAAGGTTTCCCGGAGATCAACGACTGACCTGTTTTCAAGATGCAAAAACGACCCCCTCCATCCGGCCGGATGGAGGGGGTCATGCTTTCCTGTCTTACAGCACAATAAACGTGCAGGTCGCAGCAGGCAGAACGAGTTCGCCCGCCGGAGCTGCTGCCGGGGTGATCTCCGGCAGCGCATTGCCTTCGCCCAGGACCAGCGCCTTGCCGTTGCAGAGCATGGTCTGGGAACGCAGGGTCTCGGCGGAGAGCTGGTAGACCTCCGCTTCCTTCGGCAGGGTAACGGTGGTGGTCTCCGTCAGGCTGTTGTTGATGACCAGATACGCCTTGCCCGGCTTGCCGTCCGCACGGGAGTGGGCGTAGACGTGCGCACCCTCGCGGATGGGCTCTGCGGCGTCGTAGACGGTGGTGCCCATCAGACGGTTCCAGAGCAGCACAGCGAAGTAGTTGGGGCGCGGGTCAAAGACTTCGGGCTTCAGATAGCCGTAGTCACTGGAGGCCAAGGTGTTGTGGAAGATGATGCCTTTGGTCACGACCGAGAAGCTGCCCAGCTCGTTCAGGGTGCGGAAGACATCCAGATAGGTGGAAGCCCAGGTGTCGCCGCCGCCGCCCGCGTCGCCTGCTTCGGTGACCCACATCTCGCCGCCGGGGCAGTAAATATCCCGCTTTTCGGCGTGGAACTTTGCCATATTGGAGGCGACCGCCAGATACTCTTCGGTGTGTGCCTTGTCGGCTTTCCAGTGGGCAAACGGCATCACAGGTTCCAGACGCTCAGACACACCATTGTAATAGTGGTAGCTGTAAACGTCCAGCTTCTCCTGGGCACCCTTCATCAGGTCGTCGGTCGAGCACTGGGGCAGGATGTCGCCGACTCCGCCGCCCTGTGCCTTCTCGCCGTGCTTCTTCAGCACACCTTCGGTGGAGCAGGGGCCGACAAAGGAACAGTCGGGGTAGTTCTCATGCAGCCAGCGGATAAAGATGTCCTGATCGCGGACATACTGCTCGGTAGTGTAGCCCTTGGGGCAGCCGGACATGGCCAGCAGGTTGGGCTCGTTGACGAACTCAGCCGCGTCGATGGCCTTGCCGTACTCCTTGCTCAGGGCAAAGATCTGCTCTGCCTGGCTGGGGTTCCAGGGCTCGTCGGCGTGGTGCAGACCCTCACAGTCAGCCACCGAGATCAGGAGCTTTGCGCCGATGTCCTTGCAGAAATCCAGCACACCGAGCCACTGCTCGCGGGTCAGGATGGCGTTGTAGCCCTCCGGGATGACGCCGTTCGTATGGCCGTCAAAGTCGTAATAGGTCTTGGTGGACCAGGTGCCGGACACGCGCACCCAGGCCGGGCCGATCTCTTTGGCCAGCTTGCGCAGCTTCTTGTCGGAGAGGTCGATGGGGTCATAATACTGCATCAGGTCGGTGCTTGCGGTCGCGTTGCCGAGGAAGCCGCCCTTGAGGACGAACGGCTCTGTGCCCGCGATCTGAGCGGGGGTGTAGGCCTTCCAGAAGGTGCCGCCGGTAACTTCGGTCATCTCGACGTTGTAGGAGACCAGCCGCTCGTTGCCAACGTGCAGCTCGCGCAGGGAGCCGGAGTTCAGGTTCACAAATTGTGCCATGGAAAATTCTCCTTTTCTCAAGTTTTTTGTCTGCATCCATAATACCATTTTTTCGGCCAGACCATGAGGACGATTTCGTGATAAAACCGTAAAATATTTCAATTTTGAAGAAATGAGCTGTCACGGACGCTGTTTTCGGCAAAACACAAGAAACTTACAAAGCGAGCCTCTTCTTTACCTTTCCGGCGGTTCCGCCCCAAAGGTTTTACCCACTCTTTTCCCGGCCATGGTTTCGGGCGGCGGGATAAAACGGTAGAATGAAACCGTTCCCAGAGAGTATGCGAAGACAGGTCCGGGAGGACCGAAAAGAGAGGATAAATGCTATGAAAGAGAGCAAGATCACCCGCCGCAATTTCCTGAAGGTCGGTGCTGTGGCATCGGCTGCCGGTCTGTTGAGCGCTGCCCCGGTGGCCGCCAGCGCAGCCGCACCGGCTGCCTCTGCTGCTGAGGAGGAGAACTGCATCCTCGGCCTGACCAAAAAGCCCAAGTATGTTTTCCTGTTCATCGGCGACGGCATGGGCATCGCCCAGATCCAGTCCGCACGTTTTTATAAAGGCACCACCGAGAACAACGGTGCCGTCACCGAGGGGGAGCTGAGCTTCACGTCCTTCCCCGAAGTCGGCAGCGTCACCACCTACGACAGCACCTCCTTCTGCCCGGACTCCGCCTCCACGGCGACCTCCATCGCCACCGGCAACAAGACCGAGAGCGGCGTCATCAACATGTGCCCCTGGACCCGCGATGTGCCCTATGAGACCATCGCCGAAAAGCTGCACAGGCAGAAGAACTACAAGGTCGGCGTCGTGTCCTCCGTCAACATCGACCACGCCACCCCGGCCGCCTTCTACGCCCACCAGAGCACCCGCAAGAATTACTACCAGATCGGCGTCGAGCTGGCCAATTCCGGCTTTGAGTACTTTGCCGGCGGCGAGTTCCAGAAGATGGACGGCGACGGCACCGGCCCCAACAACCACGAAGTTGCCGCACAGGCCGGCTACAACGTCGTCACCACCCAGGCCGGGGCCGCAGCCCTGACCGCCGGTGCAGGCAAGACCCTCATCATCGCCGAGAACCTGGCCGACGGCAAGGCCATGAACTACGCCATGGATGCCGCCGCTGGCGAGTGGCAGCTGACCGACTACGTCAAGAAAGGCATCGAACTGCTGGAAAATAAGAAGGGCTTCTTCCTGATGACCGAGTCCGGCAAGATCGACTGGGCCTGCCACGCCAACGACGCCGCGGCTTCCATCCACGATGTGCTGGAGATGAGCAACGCCGTGCAGGCCGCTGTGGACTTCTACAACGCCCACCCGAACGAGACCCTGATTCTCGTCACCGCCGACCACGAGACCGGCGGCATGGCCATCGGCTACAAGACCACCAACTACGACACCTTCCTGACCAATCTGACCCACCAGAAGATGTCTTACGCCAAGTTCGATTCCACCTATGTGCAGGGCTATGTGGCGAACAAGACCCCGTTCGAGGCAGCCATGGCCGACGTCAAGGCCAACTTCGGCCTGACGCTGCCCACCGACCCCGATGCCGCCAGCGCCGGCAAGCTGCTGCTGACCGACTACGAGGTGGCAAATCTCCGCACGGCCTACGAGCGGACGCTGGAAGTCGGTGCTTCCTCCCAGAGCAAGATGAGCCAGCAGGATTATGAGCTCTACGGCACCTACATCCCGTTCTCCATGGCCATCTGCCACACCATCAACCACAAGTCCGGCATGGACCACACCACCTACGCCCACACCGGCGCAATGGTCAACCTCTATGCCAAAGGCGTCGGCGCAGAGAACTTCCGCGGCGTCTTCGACAACACCGAGATCTATCACAAGCTCGCTGAACTGACCGGCGTGCAGTAACCGACCCACAAGAAAAGCTCCGTCCCGTTTCGCTGAGGCAGCGAGGGGGACGGAGCTTTTTTCGATTTCAGATGGGGCGCAGCCTCATCCCATTACTTGTTATAGACCTCTTCCTTCAGCAGGCCCTCGCTCCTGGCGACACAGATGCTGGCGACGGCATCGCCGACAACGTTCAGCGAGGTGACGAGCATCTCGATGGGACGGTTGATGGCCAGAATGAGGGAGTAGGCCAGCAGAGCGCCGTCGTTGACGAAGCCCACGCCGGACAGGATGGTGAAGAGGATGACGGCACCTGCACCGGGGGCAGCCGGGGTGCCCACCGAGGCCAGCAGAGCCAGCAGGGCCACGACCACCAGCTGGCCGGGGGTGACTGTATAACCGGCGCAGCCCGCGATGAAGACGGTGGCGATGACCTGCATGATGGCGGTGCCGTCCATATTGATGGTCATGCCCAGAGGCAGCACGAAGGAAGCGATGCTCTCATCCACGCCGAACTCCTCCTCGCAGACCTTGATGTTCAGGGGCAGGGTGGCGGCGCTGGACGAGGTCGAGAAACCGAACACAGCCACATTGGCGATCTTGCGGATGAAGGTGATGGGGTTCAGCTTGGCACCCAGAGCGATCACCAGCGGGTAGGCCACCACCAGAAAGACCAGCAGCAGGATCACCGTGACCACCACATAGACCAGTGCAGGCTTGAGGTAGTTGATGCCGTAGATGGCAAAGGTGCGGGTGAGCAGCACGAAGACGGCAAAGGGAGCAAATTTGCTGACGATGAAGTTCAGGAAGACGACCACCACGTCATTCACCTCGCCCAGCAGGCGGCGCATGGTGGCAGTGCGGCTCTCGCCCAGCGCATTCATGCTCAGGCCGGTGGCCACTGCCAGGAAGACGGCGCTCAGGACTGCACCATTGCTGCCAAAGGCCGTGATGATGTTGGAGGGGATGATGTTCAGCACCACGTTCAGCGGGTTGGAGCCGGTGGAGCCGGTGGCCTCGGTCAGGCCCTCGATGTGGGTGTTGAACAGCCCCATCGAGAAGGTGATGTAGCCCACGCTGCTGGCCAGCAGCAAAGCCAGGAAAGAGCACAGCAGGAACCAGAACAGGGTCTTGGCCGAGATGCGCCCCATGGTGCGGGTGTCGGCAATGCTGCCGATGGCCAGCGCGATGGAGGTGAACACCATCGGGACGATGACCAGCTGCAGCGCCTTAATAAAGAGCTGGCCGATGATATAGAAGATGCCGAAGGAGCGCTCTGCGCCCTCTGCGGTGATATCCTGGAACAGGAGATCGTTGATCGTGGTCCAGATCTCACTCTTCCCGCCGGAGATGAGGCTCTCGCGCAGGAACATGAAGGCGAGGCCCGCCGCCAGGCCGCAGACCAGCGAAATGGCCATTCGTTTTGCTAAAGACATACCAGGTTTTTTCGTTTCCATAATACCTTTCCTCACAATCCTTGGTGATACCGGGCCCAGGCCCGCACTTTGTCTATCCTATCATAAGCTGTTCCCCGCTTCAAGAAAAAAATAGACCAAATGCGGCATTTTCTTTCAATAGTCATACTTTTAAGGCGTTGACCGCAAAAAAACACCCGGAAGAAGCTCTTCCGGGTGGGAACACTTATGCCTTGAACTTGAGCAGCGGCACACCGATGGCGGTGTCGCCGGAGGCCACGACCGACATTTCGGACAAGTCGTCGCCGTTGGTCACGATGATGGCCGTTGCCGTGGGATGACCGGCGGCGCGGATGGCGTCGAGGTCGACCTTGAGCAGCGGGGTGCCCGCCTTGACCTTGGAGCCTTCCTTCGTCAGAGAGGTGAAGCCGTTGCCCTTCATCTCCACGGTATCCATGCCCACATGGATGAGCAGCTCAATGCCGTCATCGCTCATCAGGCCCACCGCGTGCAGGCTTTCGGGTACCTGAGTGACGGTGCCGTCAAACGGTGCGTAAACGGTATCTCCGGTGGGTTCGATGCCGCAGCCGCCGCCCAGAATGGCCGATGCGAACGTCTCGTCCGGCAGCTCCTCCAGCGGGATGACCTTGCCTGCCAGCGGCATCATCACCGTCTTCTTTTCGCCCTTGAATTTCGTCTCGGCTGCATCCTTGCCGCCGAACAGCTTATCAAAAAAGCCCATATCATTGCCCTTCTTTCTGCGCTGCACACAGCGCGACCTTCATCTGAATAAAGATATCATACTGTGCCGGAAATTGCAATCCGCATCCTGCACAAAGAGACGGGCCGATGTTTGACACTTACAACAGGGCCAGCAGGCCGTCGATCTCCTCCATCCGGGTGGCCCAGCTGGTGGCGATGCGCATGACGGTATGGGTGTCGTCGAACTTCTCCCAGAAGCCGAATTTGGCCTTGCCCTCCAGCGCCGCCAGCTGCTCGTTGGAGAAAACGATGAAGATCTGGTTGGTGGGCGAATCCAGGAAGAAGCGGTAGCCCTTGGCGGCCAGCCCCTGCTTCAGGGCGTTGGCCGTGGCGATGGCGTTCTGGCTGATGGTCTGGTACAGGTCATCCGTGAAGAGGACATCGAACTGAAGCCCCAGCAGGCGGCCCTTTGCCAGCAGAGCGCCCTGCTGCTTCACCATGGTCATGAAATGTGCCGGTGCCCCATGAGGGAAGACGACAGCCTCGCCGCAGAGGGCACCCACCTTGGTGCCGCCGATGTAGAAGACATCCGCCAGCCGGGCCAGGTCGGGCAGGGTGACGTCCGTGCCCTCCGCCGCCAGACCGTAGCCCAGGCGGGCACCGTCCACGAAGAGGGGCATGTGGTACGTCTGGCAGACGTCGTGCAGCGCCTGCAGCTCGGTTTTGGTGTAAAGGGTGCCGTACTCGGTGGGGTGGGAGATGTACACCATGCCGGGGAAGACCATGTGGTCGTGGTTGCTGTCTGCGTAGAAGGTGGCGCAGAAGTCGCGGACGTCGGCAGCGTCCAGCTTGCCGTTCTTGTGGGGCAGGCCCAGCACCTTGTGGCCGGTGTACTCGATGGCCCCGGCCTCGTGGCCGTTGACATGGCCCGTGGAGGCTGCCACGACCCCTTCCCACCGGTGCAGCATCGACGCGATGACGATGGCGTTGGTCTGGGTGCCGCCGGAGATGAAGGTCACATCCGCTTCCGGGCAGGTACAGGCGGCGCGGATCTTCTCCCTCGCGCTGGCACAGTAGGGGTCGGTGCCGTAGCCGGACACCTTTTCAAAGTTGGTCTCCATCAGCTTTTGCAGGATGGCCGGATGGGCTCCCTCGCAGTAGTCGTTCTCAAAGTAAAACATCGTGTTCTGCATCCTCTCTATAATAGGTACCTTTATGATATGCTTTTGCAGCGGAAATGTCAAACAGCAAAACCCGGCCCGCGCTCGCACCGTTCCGCTTTTTGTGCTATGATCGGGGCAGGCTCTGCGGCATTCGGCACCTGTTTCCGACTCCTTTGCTGTTTCTTAGCCGCCGGTGTGGTATACTTTGAACACCGAACGAATATCCATCCGAAAGGAGACATTTCTATGAGATCTTCCACCCGCAGGCACGATGCACTGGTGATGCTGTCCGGCATCGCGTCGGCCTTTCTGGTGGTGTCCGGCATCCAGGTGCTCAGCGGACGGATCGACGGCGTAGCCTCCATGGTCTTCGTGCTGGCCGTCTTTCTCATCTCGATGTATACCGATGGTTATCTGTGGGGTCTGGCCGCCTCGCTGCTGTGTGTGCTGGCGGTCAACTTCGCCTTTCGCTCGCCCTACTTTGCCTTCAACTTCACCCTGCCGGAGAACCTGTTCTCCGCGCTGGTGATGCTGGTCGTCTCCATCATGACCAGCACCCTTACCACCCGCATCAAGCTGCAGGAGCAGCTCCGGATGGAGAGCGAGACCGAGAAGATGCGCGCCAACCTTCTGCGCGCGGTCTCCCACGACCTGCGCACGCCTCTCACCTCCATCTACGGTGCCTGCTCCACGGTCATTGAAAATTATGACTCGCTGGCCAAAGAGCAGAAGTTAAAACTTCTCGGCGAAGTCTGTTCGGACGCCCAGTGGCTCAACCGGATGGTGGAGAACCTGCTGTCAGTCACCCGGTTCGACACCGGCACCGTCTCGGTGCAGAAGACCCCCACCGTGCTGGAAGAGCTGATCGACACCGTGCTGGTGCGGTTCCAGAAGCACTACCCGGATGTGAACGTCACGGTAGACCTGCCCGACAGCTTCGTGGTCATCCCGATGGACTCGATGCTCATCTCGCAGGTGCTGATGAACCTGCTGGAAAACGCCGTGCTCCACGCCGAGGGAATGACCAAGCTGACCCTCCGGGTCTTTACGCTGGGCGACCACGCCATCTTTGAAGTCTCGGATGACGGCTGCGGCATCCCCAAAGAGCGGCTGAAAGGGCTGTTCACCCGGATGCTGCCCGCCGACGACACGGCCAGCCCCGGCAAGCACGGCATGGGCATCGGCCTTGCGGTGTGCGCGGCCATCGTCAAGGCCCACGGCGGCGAGATCAAGGCCGAGAGCCGCCCCGGCGAAGGCACCACCATCCGCTTCTGGCTGGAGACCGAATCCACGGACGAATCCACTGATCTGGAGGAAAACATCTGAAATGAGCAACAACAAATTCAAGATCCTCATCGTTGAAGACGAACCCACCATCTGCAGCTTCATCTATACCCTGCTGGACACCAACGGCTACAAGACCTATGTAGCCCCCACCTGTGAGCTGGGCAAATCCATCTTCACCTCCTACCTGCCCGACCTCATCATCCTGGATCTGGGTCTGCCCGACCGCGACGGCCGCGAGCTCATCCACTATGTGCGCCAGAAGTTCATGACGCCCATCATCGTGCTGTCGGCCCGCACAACCGAGGCGGACAAGATCGAAGCCCTGGACCTTGGCGCGAACGACTACATCACCAAACCCTTCAGCACCGGCGAGCTGCTGGCGCGGGTGCGGGCCGCACTGCGGCTCAACCGCTTCAGCTCCAACCCCACCGGCGTTTTTCAGGCACAGGACCTGCTCATCCAGTACGAGCGGCGCAAGGTCTATGTGGGCGGGGAGGAGATCAAGCTGACCCAGACCGAATACAACATCGTGGCCTTCCTCTCCGAACACGCGGGCCGGGTGATGACCTACCCCGCCATCGTCCGGGCCATCTGGGGCGATACCGACTGCGGCAGCACCAAAAAGCTGCAGGTCAACATGGCCAACATCCGCCGCAAGCTGGGCAGCCGCCCCGGCCACAACAACTACATCATGAACGAACTCGGCGTAGGCTACCGGATGATCGATGCCGACCATGACGGCCCGGACGCCCCCGCCGACCACGAGGAGAACGCATGACGCTTGCTCTGATCCTGTTTGCTTTCACCTACTGCCTGATGCTGGCCCTGCCCCGCTTCCGGCCCTTTGCGGCCCTTGGCGGAGCCGGGGCCTTTTTGCTTCTGGGGCAGCTGGGCGGCGCTTGCCGGTTTGTTTTTGATTACAAACTGTAGTCCGGTTGAAAATCCACCTAAGGATAGGCATTTCTAACTACGGTACGTAAAAAGTTTACACCGATTAACATTTTGAAAATCCCTTGAAAATTCCAAAATCCGTGCTACAATATCCGCAGAAACAGCTAAGCTGTTCGGTTTTTCCGCCCCATCCGGGGCTTACAATAACATGGATAAAGGTAGGAAAACGATTATGGTAGATGTGAAAAAGATCGCACTGTTCGTCGGCGGCGTTGTGTTTGGTTCGGCAGGCTTCAAGCTCCTGTCCAGCAGCGATGCCAAGAAGGTCTACACCCAGACCACCGCAGCCGTCCTGCGCATGAAGGACTCCACCATGGAGACCGTCAACAAGGTCCAGGAGCAGGCCGGTGACATCCTGGCCGACGCAAAGGCCATCAACGAGGCCCGCGCCGCTAAGGCAGAGGCCGCCGTCATCGAGGACGAAGCCGCAGAGGCTGCTGCCGCCGAAGACGCTGAATAATTTTTGAGCGCTTGAGCCGCCTGCGGGCGGCTCTTTCTATTGAGGAAGGTATAACGTAATCATGAAATGCACCATTTTACATGAGGGCCGGGGCCGGATGCGCGTGCATGTCTGCAACGTGCGGATGACCCTGCACCGCGCCGATGTGCTGGAAGCCTATCTCAACCACCACGATGCCATCGAGAAGGCCACTGTCTACGAGCGGACCGGCGATGTGGTCCTGTATTACCGCGGCAGACGCGCCGATGCAGTCCAGGCGCTGAGCCGCTACAAATTCGACCAGCCGGAGCTGGACGCCCTTGTCACCACCGCCGACAGCCGGAAGCTCAATCAGGAGTATCAGGAGAAGATGTGCGACCTCGTGGCGGGCCACTTCTTCCGCAAGCTGTTCCTGCCCGCACCCATCCGCGCCGCCTACACAGTCTGGCGCTCCATCGCTTTTGTCTGGAAAGGGGTCCGGTGCCTGCTCCGCCGCAGGCTGGAAGTCGAAGTGCTGGACGCTCTGAGCATCGGCGTTTCCGTCCTGCGCGGTGACTTCAGCACCGCCGGTTCCGTCATGTTCCTGCTGAACCTTGGTTCTCTGCTGGAAGAGTGGACCCGCAAGAAGAGTCTGGACGACCTGGCCCGCAGCATGGCCCTGAATGTGGACAAAGTCTGGGTGCGCAGCCAGGGCACCGAGGTGCTCCTGCCCCTGACCAAAGTTCAGCCCGGCGATGAGATCGTGGTCCGCTCCGGCAACATGGTGCCGCTGGACGGCACCGTCATCGAGGGCGAGGCCATGGTCAACCAGGCCGCTCTGACCGGCGAATCCATGCCGGTGCGCAAGGCAAAAGGTGCCACCGTTTACGCAGGCACCGTCGTGGAGGAGGGCGAATGCGTCTTCCTCGCCAAGGCCGCAGGCGGTGCCAACCGCTACGACAAGATCGTGGCCATGATCGAGGAATCCGAAAAGCTCAAATCCAGCACCGAGAACCGCGCACTGGAGCTGGCCGACAAGCTGGTGCCCTGGTGTCTGGCCGGCACGGTCGTCACCTATGCGCTCACCCGCAACGTCACCCGCGCCATCTCTATCCTGATGGTGGACTTCTCCTGTGCGCTCAAGCTCTCGATGCCGCTGGCGGTCCTCTCCGCCATGCGGGAGTGCGGCATGGCCCACATCACGGTCAAGGGCGGCAAATATCTGGAAGCGCTGGCCAAGGCCGACACCATCGTCTTTGATAAGACCGGCACCCTGACCCGCGCCACCCCGCAGGTGGTGGACATCATCCCCTTCAGCAACAGCGAGAAGGACGATGTGCTCCGTCTGGCCGCCTGTCTGGAAGAGCATTTCCCCCACTCCATGGCCAACGCGGTGGTCCGCGCCGCCAGAGAGCAGGGTCTGTCCCACGAAGAGATGCACTCTGAAGTGGAATACATCGTGGCCCACGGCATTGCCAGCCGGGTCGGCGGCGAGCGGGTGGTCATCGGCAGCTACCACTTCGTCTTTGAGGACGAGCACTGCATCGTTCCCGCCGACGAGCAGGAAAAATTCGACCAGATGCCCGCCGAATACTCGCACCTGTACATGGCTGCTTCCGGCCAGCTGGTGGGCGTCATCTGCATCGCAGACCCCCTCCGCCCCGAAGCCGCTTCCGTGCTGCGCCAGCTGCACAAGCTGGGCATCCGGAACACCGTGATGATGACTGGCGACAGCTACCGCACCGCCGAGGCCATTGCCCGGCAGGTGGGCGTGGACCAGTTCTTCGCGGAAGTCCTGCCCGAAGACAAGGCCAACTTCGTCCAGAAGGCCAAAGCCGAGGGCCGCACCGTCGTCATGATCGGCGACGGCATCAACGACTCCCCCGCCCTTTCGGCTGCGGACATCGGCATCGCCATCAACTCCGGCGCTGCCATCGCCCGCGAGATCGCGGATGTCACCATCAAGGCCGACAGCCTGGAGGAGCTGGTCACCCTCAAGACCATCGCCAATGCGCTGCAGCACCGTGTCAGCTCGAATTACCGCTTTGTGCTCAGCTTCAACTCCACCCTCATCGCGCTGGGGGCTCTGGGCATCCTGCAGCCTGCCGCATCGGCCATGCTGCACAACCTGTCCACCATCGGCATCAGCCTCCGGAGTATGACGAACCTCATCCAAAAGCCTTCTTCTGCACCGCAGCTCGAAGGCTGACCGCCAGTCAACAGCAAAGCCCCCTGCACATACCGCGTGCAGGGGGCTTCGTGTTTTCTATTGAAAGAGGAAGAACTTACAGGATGTCGATGTATTCACCGGCCAGAGCCTTGTTCATGCTGCGGACGGCGCAGAACTTGCCGCACATGGAGCAGGTGTCGCTGTGGTCGTCTTCGGGCAGGCGGGCGTCGCGGATGGCCTTGGCGGTCTCCGGGTCGATGGCACAGGCAAACTGTGCATCCCAGTCCAGCACACGGCGGGCATCGCCCATCTTGTCGTCGATGTCGCGGGCATGGGGGATGCCCTTGGCGATGTCAGCGGCATGGGCGGCGATCTTGGAAGCCACGATGCCCTGCTTCACATCGTCCACATTGGGCAGTGCCAGATGCTCGGCGGGGGTCACATAGCACAGGAAAGCTGCACCGCTGGCCGCTGCCACTGCGCCGCCGATGGCTGCCGTGATGTGGTCGTAGCCGGGGGCGATGTCGGTGACGAGGGGTCCCAGCACATAGAAGGGCGCACCCATGCAGATGCTCTTCTGGACTTCCATGTTGGCGGCGACCTGATTCAGGGGCACATGGCCGGGGCCTTCGACCATGACCTGCACGTTGTGGGCCCAGGCGCGCTTGGTCAGCTCACCCAGACGGACCAGCTCCTCGATCTGGCAGACGTCGGTGGCATCGGCCAGGCAGCCGGGGCGGCAGGCGTCGCCCAGCGAGACGGTCACATCGTGCTCCTCGCAGATGTCCAGGATCTCATCGAAGTGCTCGTAGAACGGGTTCTCGTTGCCGGTCATGCACATCCAGGCAAAGACCAGCGAGCCGCCGCGGCTGACGATGTTCATCTTCCGCTTGTGGGTGCGGATCTGCTCGATGGTCTTGCGGGTGATGCCGCAGTGCAGGGTGACGAAGTCCACGCCGTCCTCTGCGTGCAGGCGGACCACATCAACGAAGTCCTGCGCCGTCAGGGTGGCGAGGTCGCGCTGGTAGTGGATGACCGAGTCATACACCGGCACGGTGCCGATCATGACCGGGCACTCATGGGTCAACTTCTGGCGGAAGGGCTGGGTGTTGCCGTGGCTGGACAGATCCATAATGGCCTCTGCGCCCATGTTCACGGCGCTCATCACCTTCTGCATCTCGATGTTGTAATCCTTGCAGTCGCGGGAGACACCCAGATTGACGTTGATCTTGGTGCGCAGCATGCTGCCGATGCCCTCCGGGTTCAGGCAGGTGTGGTGCTTGTTGGCCGGGATGGCGACTTTGCCCTCGGCCACCAGCTGACGGATCTCCTCCGTGGTGCGGTACTCCTTCTGGGCGACGATCTCCATTTCCTTGGTCACGATGCCCTTGCGGGCCGCGTCCATCTGTGTGGTGTAATTCTGCATCTTGTTACCTCCAGTTTGACAAGTCGATACACTCTTACTCTTTTTTCTATCGTTACGAAAGAGCCGGACTTCGCCCATCAAACGGGTGGTTTCCGGCGCCTCCGCAGACAAACCCTGCGGTGTTCATGTCAAAACTCCTTTGCATGAAGTCTGTTCCGGCAGAAGGTGGTGCCCCCGGTCTGCCGATAACTCCCCCAGTCACCTTGCGGTGACAGCCCCCTCTGGGAGGGGGCCTCATTGCCTCCCCGACGCAAAAGCCTCCCTCTGGGAGGGAGGTGGCATCGCGCAGCGATGACGGAAGGAGTTATAACTGTTCTACCAATGCTCTCAATTCCCTGCACTCGACCTCGATGTCCTTAGCCGCGAAGATGGCGCTGACCAGCGCCACACCGGCTTCGCCGCAGTGGGCAAGGCTGAGCAGGTTCTGCTTATGAATGCCGCCGATGGCGACCACCGGGATGGGGACCGCCGCGCAGATGTCCCGCAGCGTCTCTTTGGGCAGGGCGGTCACATTCATCTTGGTGGCGGTCGCAAACATGGCCCCGCAGCCCAGATAGTCCGCACCGGCTTCCACAGCGGCTCTGGCTTCGGCCACATTGTGGGCCGACACGCCGATGATGGCCTCCGGGCCAAGGATGCGCCGGGCTTCGGCAGGGTCCATGTCCTCCTGCCCCAGATGCACACCGTTGGCCCCGCACTGCCTGGCCAGCGCCACATTGTCGTTCAGAATGAACGGCACGCCGTACCGTTTGCAGAGGGCGGAGATCTCCAGCGCCTCTGCCAGAATGGCCGCGTCGCCCAGATCTTTTTCCCGCAGCTGCACACAGGTGGCCCCGCCCTTCAGGGCAGCTTCCACCTGCTGGGGCAGGGTCTGTTCGCCCACCCAGGCGCGGTCGGTCACGGCATAGAGCCGCAGCATCTCAGCAGTATAGTTCATCGTTTGCTCCTTGGTCAAGTTGTTCGCCGGTCAGGTTGGACACGGCATCCATCAGATACATGCGCAGCGTTCCGGTGCCCTCTTCGCCGGTCAGGCGGGCAGCGGCAGTCTCGCCGCAAAGGCCCATCGCACAGACGGCGGCGGCCGCCGCGGCCAGCGGGCGGTCGGGGTTGGCCCCCACGAAAGCCGCCGTCAGGACCGACAACATACAGCCCGCCCCGGTCACCCGCCGCAGCAGCGGAGTGCCGTTGCGGAGGATGTGGGTCGTCTTCCCGTCCGTCACGATGTCCTCGGCCCCGGTCACTGCCGCGACGCAGTGGTGCTGCGCGGCAAACTGCTCAGCCAGCGGCCGCAGGGCCTCCGGCGGCAGGGTCTTGCCGGCATCCACCCCGCGCGAGACCTGCGCAAGCCCGCTCAGCGCCTGCAGCTCCGAGGCGTTGCACCGCAGCACGGTGACGGGCACTTCCCGCAGCACCTCGGCCGCGATGCTCTGGCGGAACTGCGATGCGCCCACGCCCACCGGGTCAAAGACCACCGGCAGGCCCAGCCGGGCGGCGGTGCGGCCCGCTTTGACCATGGCCTCGGCCTTGCGGGGGTTCGGGGTGCCCAGACTCAGGCAGAGAGCCCGGCTCAGCGCCGTGATCTCCTCCACCTCCTCCGGGTCATCCGCCATGATGGGCGACGCCCCGGCCGCCAGCACGATGTTGGCGCAGTCGTTGGCGCTGACGAGATTCGAGATGCAGTGGACGAGGGGCGAGGTTTCCCGCACCCGGTCGAAAAGAGCTCCAAACGCTGTCACGGTGCCCTCCTCAGCTCAGGCTGGTCTGCATGGAGCGCAGAGCGCCGGAGCGCTGCAGCGCAGCCAGCAGCACACCTGCAATGACCGCACCGCCTGCGGTCGAGACGAGGAAGGGCACGATGTAGGCATAGAATGCGATATCGCCCGCGCTCTTGCCCATCAGCAGGATGGCCACCGGGTAGGCGCACAGCCCGCCCAGGATGGAGGTGCCGAACACCTCACCCACCAGAGTGGGCAGCAGCTTTTCGGTCTTGTGGTAGACGATGCCGCACAGCAGGGCACCGAACATGCTGCCGGGGAAGGCCATCAGGCTGCCCAGGCCCAGCAGGTTGCGCAGCAGCGAGGCCACGAAGGCCACGCCGATGCCGTAGTAGGGGCCCAGCAGCACGGCGCACAGGATGTTGACCATGTGCTGCACCGGGGCGCATTTGCTGCCAAAAATGGGGAAGCTGAACACGCTGCCCACAACGGCCAGGGCGCAGAGCATCCCGGCCAGAGCCAGCTTTTTCGTAGAGAGTGCTTTCATGAGGATTCCTCCTATTGCAAAGCGGTCGAGACTTTCTGGTCTCCTCTCACGCCGGAACACGGCTTCCCATCGCGTCGATTCAAGGCCCAGGGCGCTCCCCCTCGGCCCGGAGCCGCCCACACGGCGGCTGCGGCAGAAAACAAAAACAGGAGCTCCCTCTGCGGAAGCCCCTGTGAAAACGCATCGTGATGACTTCCTACGGCGGCATTATCCGCATCAGGTAAAAGGGTCGAAGTTTGAGCACTTCCTCTCAGCCCGCATGACGAGCTCCCCTGTATTTTGTTGTCGGGAGTATTCTACACCCATCGTGCCAAAATTGCAAGAGGCAGTTTCCTTTTGCAGTGCTTCTGTGCTATACTAGGAACAGTTCCGCAACCGAAACCACTTCAAAGGAGATTTGGAATATGGGTCTTGTAAAGGCTGCAATGAACGCGGCCTCCGGCGTGATGGCCGACCAGTGGAAAGAGTTTTTCTATTGCGATGCCCTCCCGGCCGAAGTGCTGGCCGTCAAGGGGCAGAAGCGCACCGACCGCCGCTCTGCCAACAAGCACGGCAATGAGAACATCATCTCCGACGGCTCCGTCGTAGCCGTCGCGGAGGGCCAGTGCGCCCTGATCGTGGAGCAGGGCAAGGTGGTGGAGCTGTGCGCCGAGCCGGGCGAGTACACCTACAGCACCGGCACCCAGCCCTCCCTGCTCAGCGGCGGGCTGAAGGACATCGACGGCGTCTTTGCCGAGATGGGCAAGCGGTTCGGCTTTGGCGGGCAGGCCGCTGCCGACCAGCGCATCTACTACATCAACACCAAGGAGCTGGTGGGCAACAAGTACGGCACCCCCAACCCGGTGCCCTTCCGTGTGGTGGACCAGCGCGCCGGCATCGACCTCGACATTGCCATCCGCTGCTTTGGCGAGTACAGCTACCGCATCGTCAACCCCATCCTGTTTTACACCAACGTCTGCGGAAATGTGGAAAACGCCTACACCCGCGACGCGCTGGACGGCCAGCTCAAGACCGAGCTGATGACCGCCCTGCAGCCTGCTTTTGCCCGCATCAGCGAACAGGGCATCCGCTACTCCTCTCTGCCCGCCCACACCACCGAGCTGGCTGACGCCCTCAACCAGGCCCTCAGCGCCAAGTGGAGCAAGCTGCGCGGCATCGAGATCGTCTCGCTGGGCGTGTCCGGCGTCAAGGCCAGCGAAGAAGACGAACAGATGATCAAGGACCTGCAGCGCAGTGCCGCCTTCATGGATCCCACCCGCGCCGCCGCCCATCTGGTGGGCGCACAGGCCGCTGCCATGCAGGCGGCTGCTTCCAACACCGCTGCCGGCCCGGCCATGGCCTTCATGGGGGTCAATCAGGCGGCAGCGGCGGGCGGCGTCAACGCCCAGACCCTCTACCAGATGGGGGCCCAGCAGCCCGCAACGCCTGCCGCCCCGGCATCCGGCTGGACCTGCGCCTGCGGCCAGAGCGGCAACACCGGAAAGTTCTGCACCGCCTGCGGCAAGCCCCGGCCCGAAGCGCCCA
Source organism: Faecalibacterium sp. Marseille-Q3530 (assembly GCF_017377625.1). Lineage (NCBI taxonomy): Bacteria > Bacillati > Bacillota > Clostridia > Eubacteriales > Oscillospiraceae > Faecalibacterium > Faecalibacterium sp. Marseille-Q3530. The sequence goes on from NZ_JAFREH010000015.1 coordinate 42,199, forward strand.
CTGTCTGGGTGTGCAGCTGCGGCGCAAAGAACAGCGGCAAATTCTGTTCCGAGTGCGGCAAGCCGAAGCCCGCTGGCAAGTGCCCGAACTGCGGCTTCACCCCTGCCGACCCGGCCCACCCGCCGAAGTTCTGCCCGGAATGCGGCAGCCCCTTCGGCGCATAAGAGAGGCATCCTGAATGGCTGATAAAGTAACGAATTACCAATGCCCGGCCTGCACCGGCCCCCTGCATTTCGACAGCGCCACCGGCAAGCTCGTCTGCGACTACTGCGGCTCGGCGTATGAGGTGGCAGACATCGAGGCGCAGTATGCGGCCAAGCAGAAAAAGGCCGACTCCGCCGCCGAGGCAGACCAGAAAAAGGCAGCGCGGCGCAAAGCAGCCGCTCCCGTCTGGGATGAGATGGAGGCTGCCAGCCTGACCAGCTACACCTGCACTACCTGCGGGGCTGAGCTTGTCTGCGACGCCACCACCGCCGCCACCAACTGCCCCTACTGCGGCAACCCCACCGTGCTGGGCGGCAAGCTCTCCGGCAAGCTCAAGCCGGAGTACATCCTGCCCTTCAAGCTGGACAAGAATGCCGCCATCGCCCAGCTGACCCACTACTATAAAGGCAAGGCCTTTCTGCCCAAGGCGTTCAAGAGCCAGAACCACATCGCTGAGCTGCAGGGCGTCTATGTCCCTTTCTGGCTCTACGATGCCGAGGCCGATGCGCGGGGCAGCTACGAGGGCCTGACGACCGAGAGCCACCGCGAGGGCGACTACAACGTGACCACCACCCAGCACTACGACGTCCGGCGCGAGGGCACCGCCGTCTTCACCCGCGTTCCGGTGGACGGCTCCAGCAAGATGCCCAACGCCCACATGGACGCCATTGAGCCGTTTGATTACAGCGAACTGAAGCCCTTTTCCACTGCGTATCTGCCGGGCTTTCTGGCCGACCGCTACGACGAGGACTCCAACGCCTGCGCCGAGCGGGCCCGCACCCGGATGCTGAACTCCACGGCCCAGGCTCTGCACGAGACCACCCACGGCTATTCGGAGGTCAACACCCTGCACGAGGACATCAACCTCAGCAAGCTCAAGGCGCATTACGCCCTGCTGCCGGTCTGGATGCTCCACACCCGCTGGAAGGACAACGACTTTCTCTTCGCGATGAACGGCCAGACTGGGCGACTCATCGGCGACCTGCCTGTGGACAAAGCCAAAGTGGCCGCGTGGTTCGCCGCCATCAGCCTGCCGCTGATGGCCTTCCTCACCTGGCTGCTCTACTTATAAGGAGGTGCGCAGAATGAATCCTCACACCCATTGCCTGCGCAGCCTCTGCGCATTCCTTGCCGCTCTGGTCCTTGCGGCCTGTCTCGCCTGCCCGGCACTGGCCGACGCGCCCCTTGTGCGGGATGAGTACGGCCTGTTCGACGCCGACACCCTTGCCCAGCTGGAATCCAGCGCCGAGGACGCTTCCGCCGGGCATGACTGCGACGTCTATTTCCTCACGGTGGACAGCATCGGCGACACCGACCAGCGCGCCTACGCCAAGAACTATTATGTGCAGAACGACCTTGGCTCCGGCAGCGGAAAAAGCGGCATCCTGTTCATGATCGCCCTCGGCTCCCGCAAGTACGTCACCATCACCTACGGCGGGGGCGTCACCGCCTTTACCGACTACCGCATCGAGCAGCTGGAAGACGAGGTCGTGCCCCTGCTGTCAGACGGTGACTACGCCGACGCTGCCCAGACCTACATCGACCTCTGCGCCAGCACACTGGACTTCTACGCCGAGAACGGCGAGCCGCTGGACTACGACAACGACCCGGACGGCGGCCTCGGCCTGATCGGCATCCTCATCGTGGTGGGCATCCCGATGCTCATCGCCGCCGTGGTCTGCGGCATCCTGTACAGCCGGATGAAGACGGCCCAGCTCAAGACCGAGGCCGACGACTACATCGGCGCCGGGCTCAAGCTGCGGGTCAAGACCGACCGCTACACCCACACCGACCGCGTCGAGGTCTACGACCCGCCCCAGCCCGAAAGTGACTCCGGCGGTTCCACCACCGACAGCGACGGCTTCGGCGGCTCGTCGGGCGGTTCCTTCTGAAAACCAAAAAAGGTGTTGCTGCAAGAAATTCGCAGCAACACCTTTTTTATTGTTCGTTGAGTTCCGCTGCCTCCAGCACCGGGTCCACAGGGTCGTGCAGGGCGATCTGATAGCGGCAGATCACCTGATTGGCGCGGTAATCATACACGATGCCCTGAAAAACGGCGCACTGCGTCTCATTCAATCAGTTCACCCCGCGTTATCCGCCAGATAATCTGCCACGTCCGCGATGGTCACAAAGTTGCGCAGCTCCTTTTCGGGGATGCGCAGACCAAAGGTCTCTTCCAGATCCGCCACAATGGTCAGGATCTCCATCGAGGACAGGTCGAGGTCGTCCATCAGGACGCTGTCTTCGTTCACGTCCTCCGGGCTGATCTCTGCCACGTCCTCCAGGACCGCGAGAATCTGGGACACGATTTCTGCTCTTTGCATCAAAAAATCTTCCTTTCCATGATGGATTTCAGCGTCGCAGCGCAAGGGGATGCCCCGCGCGGCCCGGTTTTCCCATTCTGGTCCCGGCCTATACCGACGTCATGCAGTTTTATAATACCCGTTTTTCAGGGGAATTGCAATATTTCGCCGTACAGCTTTACAGATTTTCTACAAATGCGCTCTTACTTGCGCAGCAGCTTGCCCATGGCATTGCGGGGCAGCGGCTCTGCGGTGCACTCCACCGCGCTGATGCGCTTGTACAGCGGCAGGGTGCGGTTCAGCTCGGTGACGAAGGCGCGGACGGTCTGCTCCTTGTCCGGCTCGCAGCAGATGACGGCACCGATCTTCTTGCCCATCTCCTTGACGACGCACTCCTTGATGTCGGTGCACTTGCCCAGCAGCTTCTCCAGCTCTTCGGGGCTGACGTTCTCGCCGCTGTCCAAGATGATGAGGTTCTTCCTGCGGCCGGTGATGTAGTAGAAGCCGTCCTCGTCCACGCGGGCCAGGTCGCCGCTGTGGAGCCAGCCGTCCTTGTCGATGGCCTCGGCGGTGGCCTCCGGGTCCTTGTAGTAGCCCAGCATGACGACATCACCGCGGACGCAGATCTCACCGGTCTCATCCAGCTTGATCTCGCAGAAGCCGTCCGGCTTGCCCAGAGCGCGCAGGTGCTCGCCCTCCTGCGCAATGTTCAGCAGGCCATAGCCGGCCAGCTCGGTCATGGAGTAGCACTGATTGATGTAGAAGCCGTGGGCGATGAGGTAGCTCAGGATCTCCGGGTCGAGGATGGCAGAAGAGCAGCTCAGGTTCCACAGGCCGTTCAGCTTGTCCTGATTGCCGCGGCGGATCTCATTGTAGATCATCTCCACCAGCACCGGCGGGGTGGACATGGCGTCGCTGTGCATCATGGACATATCGCGGCGCACGTCGCGCGGGTCCGCACAGAGGTTCAGGGTCCAGCCATGGATGCCGTAGGCGAAGTAGCAGATGAAGCCGGACAGGTGGAACATGGGCACCAGCGTGAAGTGGCTGAAGGGCTTGTCCATATCCTTCGGGGCCAGTTCCTGGGCCTTCCTCATAACGGCTGCCTGGCCTGCAACATACATCCGCACGGCGCTGAAGTAGTTCTTCTCGCTGAGCATGACGCCCTTGCTGCGGCCGGTGGTGCCGGAGGTAAACATCAGCATCATCAGGGCGTTGGTGTCGATGCGGTTGGCCAGCTCGGCCGGGGTGCTGCCCTCATAGGCGTTCATGGGGCGGAGCTTGTCGCCGTAGGCGGCCTTGAGCTCGTCGGCATAGCCGTAATCGATGCCGTCGGTAAAGATGAGGGCCGGCTCGCTCAGGCCCAGCTCATACTCCAGTTCCGGCCAGGTCTTTTTCTGGTTCAGGGTCACGATGACGGCACCGGCCATCACAGTGCCGAAGGTCACCACACCGTACTCGTAGTTGGTGCGGCTCAGGATGACGATGCGCTGGCCCTTCACATCGGCAACATTTGCCTGCAGATAGCTGGTCATCTTGCGGATGTCCTCCACGAACTGGCCGTAGGTCTTCTCCTGCACGGTCTTGGTGGCGTCATCCACCCAGCGGAATGCCGGGCGCTCGGCGTATTTTTCCTGCATGGCAACGATCATATCATAGACCGTCCTCGGCATGTCTTTTTCAGCAACAACGGCGCAGCACTCTTCTCTGGTCATATTTTATACACTCCTTGTTTGTTTGACGTTTTTTCCAATGAATCCCGCTTTTTGGCAAAGTTTGGGGGCTATGGTTCTCAGTATACCGCATTCCGGAGCCGAATGCAAGTTTTAATTGCACAAATATGCAACATAAGCTTGCATCCAACTTGTGCAGACAGATGGGATTTGCTCCCATTCATTGCGCAGGGGCAGCGGGTGTGGTACACTTTTTTCTGCACCGGGAGGGCTTTTTGCAGGCTGTCCGTCTTTGATTGACAGAACCTCAAAAAAGCATTATACTTATTTATAACGATTTTGTAACTTTTAACATCTTGCGCCCGAATTCGGCATCTGCCACTCCCCCGGTGATCTCGGCGCAAAGGAGGGCATTTCATGGAGGGTACCAAACCCCGCACAGCCAATTCATTGGGCATGTTTGATCTTCTCAAGGGCATCGGAATGCTGACCATCGTGTTCGCACACTCCGCCGAGCTGTATCCGGTGGGTGCCACGACGACCATCACGCCCATGACCTTTTATCTGTTCGCCTACCGGGAGTCACTGATGGCGGCGTTCTACATCGCCAGCGGCTACGGCTTCCGCAAGCGGTCCATCGGCAAGTGCATCGACCAGCAGTTCAAAACGGTGTTCAAGCCCTACCTTTATACCGGGCTTGCCACGACGTTCTTCCATTTTCTCATCCACTATCTCACCTTCGGCTCGGTCGAGGGCGCTGTCCGAGAGACCCTCAAGGTCTTCGGCGGTTTTGCGCTGGGCCTGCCCCATACCTCCATCTACGCCGGGCAGACCTTCTTCTCCTGCGGGCCGATGTGGTATCTGCTCTCGCTGATGATCGCGTGGATCCTGCTGGACGTCATCCTGAACATCTTCCCCGAACCATACATACCCTGGGCCGTGCTGGGCACCATGTTGTTGGGCTGGGGCATCTGCATCACCTGGGAGGTCCCCTTCTGCATCGGCCAGGGCATGGTCACGGTTCCGGCGCTCTACGTCGGGTATCTGGCCAAGCAGCACAAGCTCTTCGACAGGCCCCTGTCCTGGAAGCTCAAGCTCGGCATGATCGCCTCGACGCTGGCTGTGGCGGGCCTTGTGCTGGCCACCCAGAGCACCGACTGCGTCTCGATGGCTGAATGGACCTTCGGCCCCGTGAGCATCCTGCTGGATGCGATGACCGGTCTGGGTATGCTGTCGCTGCTGCTTTTCTTCCAGCGCCATGTGGACAATTTCATCACCCACGGCGTGCAGGCCATCGGCCAGCGGTCGCTGTACATCTTCTGCATCCACACCGTGGAGCTCACCGCCATCCCCTGGTATCTGATGGCGCAGAAGTTTGCGGGCCGGGAGGCTCTGGGCCTTGTGACCCACTTTGCGGTGTCTATGGGTTCGATCCTGCTGATCTGCGAGCTGCTGCTCCGCCGCCGCGACTGGAAGCTCCAGCGCACCGCTGCCCGGAATGCGGCCGCCCGACGTGCGGGCCCGGCGCAGCGGCGTTATGCGGCCAGACATTGAATTTTTGCGGGGTCTCCCCGCTGAAGTGAATTTATATATGATGAGGAGAATCCGGTTATGAACAACGAAGCTCCTGCCTCCACGGCTGCCCTGCAGGCCCGCATCGCGGACCTCGAACAGCAGCTCAAGCTCTCGGACGAGGGCGTCTCCCGTCTGGCAGAACGCTGCCTTGGGCTGGAACAGGAAGTGCAGTCCTACCTTGCGGCCCATCCCCAGAACGAGAAGCACACCGACTCCCCCGCTCTGCTGCAGCCCACCCTCTATTTTGATGCGGGTTTCGGCTTTTCGGAGAAAGACACCCTCACCGCCCCGGACTATGAGGTGGACGAGCTGACGAGTGTTGTCACCGCGACCTTTGAGCTGCCCGTGACCGCCCGCGCCTTGCGGCTCGATCCGGGCGAGCTGCCCTGCTGCATCACCAACCTGAGCCTTTCGGACGACCGGGTGCTCTGCCGCCCGGCCAACGGCCTGACTCTGCCCAGCGACAGCACCCTCTTCCTCGACCGCGACCCCAACTATCTGCTGGATGGTGTGACCCATTTCCCCGCCGGGATGAAGCTGGGCGTCTCCTACCATTACTGCCCGCTGGAAACGCTGGCCGATAAGCCGCTCTTCAACACCGTGCTGGAGGGCCTCCAGTTCTACCAGAAGACCAGAGACAACGAGGCCCAGCACATCGCCGGCCTCAACAACCAGATCGCCGCACAGCAGCAGGCCATTGCCGCGCTGCAGCAGCAGATCAGCGAACTGCACCAGAAGAACGCCGAGGCGGAAGCCCGCCGCCAAGCCTACGAGACTTCGCTGGAAGGCGTCCTGAACAGCAGCAGCTGGAGGCTGACACGGCCCCTGCGCCGCCTGCTGGGGCTGTTCCGCCACTGAGCCGGGAGGGACGCGCATGTACAACAGTTACACTTCCCTGCAGCGGGAACAGCTGGCAAAGCAGACCTACACCGACACCCAGAGCACCTATCTGCTCGTCTATGCGCCGCTGCGCAGCCGCGTTCTGGCGCAGGCTCTGCAGGACCAGCTCCACCGCAAATTCCGTCTGGTGGACCATCTGGCCGGAGAGCTGACCGACGCGGTGGCCGGTGTGCTCCTCGTCAGCGAGGATGTTGCCTGCCTCTCCACCACCCTGACCTATTTCGCCCAGGCCCTGCGGGACGGCGCGGACTACGCCGTCTGCAACGCGGTCTTCGGCTTTTCGGGGCAGACGGCCCTCTACCAGAGCCATGGACATCTGGCCGAGAGCAAGTTCGCCCTCGTCAGCCGCGGCCTGCTGGCCCGCTGCCGCGCCGCCGCGCGGGACCCCGAAAGCGTCACCGAGCTGCTGGCTCTGGCCGCGCAGCTCTGCCAGGCCCCGGTCTGCATCCCGCAGGCCCTGCTCCACTACGAGCGGGACATCTGCGCCGAGGATGCCTATTCTGCCTCCGGCAAGCGGGCCTTCGTCATGAGCCATGTGCTGGACATGACCGGTGCCCCCATCGTGCTGGTCAGCGCCGTGCCGGTGCTCCGCAGCATGGGCTATGAGGTCGTGGTCCTCGGCCCGGACGATTCCGGCTCACTCCAGCTCTTCGTGGATGCCGGAGCCGCCGTCATCACCCGCGCGGGCTGCACCTCCTCGAACACCCTCTGGGGGCTGGCGCTCTGCGCCGACTTCGTGCTGGCCAACACCGTGGTCGAGGCCCGCGTTATCCGCGCCCTGAGTGACGCGCCGGTGCCGGTGCTCTGGTGGCTCCACGACGCCTTTGCGGGCTACCCCCACATCGCGCACCAGATCCCCAAGCACATTGCGCCCAATGTGCAGCTCTACTCGGTCGGCAAACACGCTGCCGCCGCCATGCACTCGGTCCGCCCCCAGTTCGACATCCGCCCCCTCATCTACGGCCTGCCGGACTATGCCGCTGAGGATTTCCCCCGCTGCGACCTGGGCTACCCCGCCGACAAGCCCCTCTTCGCCACGGTCGGCTCGTTCGAGCGCCGAAAGGGGCAGGACATCTTCTGCAAGGCCATCCGCCTGCTGCCCGACGCCGTGCGGGAAAAAGCAACCTTCCTCTTCGTGGGCAAAGCTGCCGACCAGGAGATGATGGACGCCGTCCGCACCCTGACCACCGAACACCCGGCCAACGTCTTCTACTGCAAGCGGCTCAGCCGGGATGAGATCAAGAACCTGATGGAGCAGTGCACCTGCCTCGTCTGCGCCTCCCGCGACGACCCGATGCCCACCTTCGTCACCGAGGGTCTCATCTTCGGCAAACCTTCCATCGTGTCGGAACACACCGGCACCGCCGGTCTCATCACCGAGGGCGTGGATGGTTTCACCTACCCGGACGACGACCCGGAAAAGCTGGCCTCCATTCTGGAGTGGGCCATCCTCCACCCGGAGAAGCTCGCTGCCATGCGGGCCGACTGCCGGAAGCTCTACGAAGCACATTATTCCAAGCAATCCTTCGCCGACACTCTCACCGCCGCGGTGAAAGAGCTGACCGAAGGGCATTAACGTTTTATTTGTGATTCACTTTTCCTTCGTACAACCTCTCCGTCATTGCTTCGCAATGCCACCTCCCCTTGTAGGGAAGGCACTGGCAGTCCTCGCAAAGTCAATGGTTTCGCCAGAGGCTCCCCTACCAGGGGAGCTGTCGAGCGTGAGCGAGACTGAGAGGTTGTACGGAGGATTTTTTATCACTTCGCTCAAATTGACGAGAAAAATTTCGTACAAGTTCACAAACCGCTCCGGCTGCTGTGGTATACTGCAACCAACGATTTCGAAAGGAGCCTTCTCTGATGGACCAGTCCACCCCGCAGCAGCCGTCCCGCAAAAAAACGATCCTCTCGCTCACCGTTCTGGTGGTGCTCACCGGCATCGTCTTCTGGATCTTCCAGCGCCACTGGGCCGAGATCTCTGCCGCGCTGGCACAGCTGCGCTTCTGGCAGGTGCTGCTCGTGCTGGCCGTGGGCCTGACCTACCCGGTGCTGGAAGGTCTGGTCAGCTGGGTCATCATCCGCAGCCGGATGCCCGGCTTCACCGTACGGCAGGCGCTGGAATCGTCGTTCATGGGCACCTTCGGCAACGTCATCTGTCTGGGTGCCGGTGCCATGCCGATGCAGTCCTACTACCTCTACCGCAGCGGCCTGCCGCTTGGCCCCGGCGTGGGCCTGATGACCTTGCAATACGTCTTCCATAAGACCACCGTTCTGCTTTACGCCACCGTGATGCTGTTGCTGCAGCACCGGTGGCTCGCCGCCAACACCTCCGGCGTGATGAACTATCTGCCCATGGCCTATGCCGTGGTAGCCGTCATCATCGTGGCGCTGGTGCTGGTCTGCGTATCGCCCCTCATCCAGCGGCTGGCCCGCTGGGCGTTGGGCTACCTGCCCAGGACTGACTCCTGGCAGACCCGCCGGGAAAAATGGCTGGAGCAGCTGGACACCCTCGGCACCGAGAGCCGCCACCTCCTCGCCGACAAGGGCCGCTGCATCCAGATCTTCGCGCTGCACACCCTCAAGCTCTTTCTGATGTACACCCTGCCCTATCTCTGCATCCGGTTCATGGGCCTGCCCTGCGGCCTCAGCTTCTGGCAGGTGCAGCTGCTCGCCAGCCTGATGCTCTTCCTCTCCAACGCTCTGCCCAACGTGGCCGGTATGGGTTCCATCGAGACGGCTTTTCTCCTCGTCTTCGGCTCCTTTATGACCCGCGGCGAGGCCATGAGCACCCTGATGCTCTTCCGCATCGCCAGCTACTACTTCGTCTTCGGCTTTTCCGCCGTGGCCTCCCTCTTCGCCCAGAAGCATCTGGACCGGATGGATGCACAGAAATAGACCGTTACAAACAAAAATCGGGGCACACAGGTGGTCAAGCTGTGCGTCCCGTTTTTGTTTTCTGTTTTCGCAAAGGCCGCTGTACCAGAGCCGCCTTTGCCGCGCAGGAGGGGCGGAGCAAACCAGAATGCCGCACCCTGCCAAAAGAAAAAGAGAGTATGGAATGGAGGAATCGGAACCCTTTGCAGAGGGTTTCGCAGCCTCGGTTAGATTTAACTAACCTTGCCGTGACAACAGGATACCATAGTTTGTCATGCCTGTCAAGCCCCGATTTGAAATTTTTTTGCGGAAAAAGCTTTTTCTCCAAAAATTGGACACTTGTACTAAGAAACCTTTCCCGCCTTTGTGTAAAATCCATCCGTTCCCTCTTGCTTTTTGAAAAAAACACTGATATTATATTCTTAAGGCTGCTGGGTGTCTGCATCTGCCTGCGCCTTGCAGCTCATTCGTACGCCCCCAGAAAACCGCCGAGAAGCGGTTTTTCAAAGGCTCATTAGTTAGATTATGCTAACCATCGAGGAAATGGTAAAGAGCAAGGAGGTTCCAATGATCGATTTTGAACAATGGGAAGGCTTTGAGGGCCGCATCTGGAAAGAGGAAGTCAACGTCCGCGACTTCATCCAGAAGAACTATACCCCGTACGACGGCGACGAGTCGTTCCTGGCCGGCCCCACCGAGGCGACCAACCAGCTGTGGGGAGCTTTGCAGAAGCTCCAGAAGGAAGAGCGCGCCAAAGGCGGCGTGCTGGATATGGAGACGGAGGTCGTCAGCAGCCTGACTTCTTACGGCCCCGGCTACATCGACGAATCGCTGAAGGATCTGGAGCAGATCGTCGGTCTGCAGACGGATAAGCCCCTCAAGCGCGCCTTCATGCCCTACGGCGGCATCAAGATGGCAGAGCAGGCCTGCACCACCTACGGCTACCAGCCCAGCGAAGAGCTGCACAAGATCTTCACCGACTACACCCGCACCCACAATCAGGCCGTCTTCGACGCTTACACCCCCGAAATGAAGAAGGCCCGTCACACCCATATCATCACCGGCCTGCCCGACACCTACGGCCGCGGCCGCATCGTCGGCGACTACCGCCGCGTGGCACTGTACGGCATCGACGCGCTGATCCGGTTCAAGCAGGAAGACCTCGCCAACTGCGGCGACGGCACCATGACCGATGACGTCATCCGCCTGCGCGAGGAGATCGCCCGCCAGATCAACGCTCTCAAGGGCATGAAGAAGATGGCCGAGGCCTATGGCTACGACATCTCTCAGCCCGCAAAGAACGCCAAGGAAGCCTGCCAGTGGCTCTACTTCGGCTACCTGGCCGCCATCAAGACCCAGAACGGCGCTGCCATGAGCGTGGGCCGCATCTCCACCTTCCTGGATATCTACATCCAGCGCGACCTCGACCAGGGCATCCTGACCGAGAGCGAGGCCCAGGAGCTCATCGACCACATGGTCATGAAGTTCCGCATGGTCAAGTTCGCCCGCATTCCCAGCTACAACCAGCTCTTCTCCGGCGACCCGGTCTGGGCCACCCTGGAAGTGGGCGGCATCGGCATGGACGGCCGCAGCATGGTCACCAAGAACTGCTACCGCTTCCTCCACACGCTGGAAAACATGGGCCCTGCCCCGGAGCCGAACCTGACCGTTCTTTACTCCTCTGCCCTGCCCGAAGCCTTCAAGAAGTACGCCGCCAAGGTCTCCATCGACACCAGCTCCGTCCAGTATGAGAACGACGATGTGATGAAGCCCGTCTGGGGCGACGACTACTCCATCTGCTGCTGCGTGTCTGCCACCCAGACCGGCAAGGAGATGCAGTTCTTCGGTGCCCGCGCAAACCTGGCCAAGTGCCTGCTGTACGCCATCAATGGCGGCGTGGACGAGAAGAGCCACGAGCAGTGCGGCCCCAACTACGCCCCCATCACCAGCGAGTACCTGAACTATGACGAAGTTCTGCCCAAGTACGTCCAGATGCTGGACTGGCTGGCCGGTCTGTACGTCAATGTGCTGAACCTCATCCAGTATATGCACGACAAGTACTACTACGAAGAGGCTGAGATGGCTCTCATCGACACCGATGTCCGCCGCACCTTCGCCACCGGCATCGCAGGCTTCTCCCACGTCATCGACTCCCTGAGCGCCATCAAGTACGCCAAGGTCAAGGCCCTGCGCGACGAGACCGGCCTTGCCACCGGCTTTGAGATCGAGGGCGACTTCCCGAAGTACGGCAACGACGACGACCGCGCCGACGAGATCGGCGTCTGGCTGCTGAAGACCTTCCTGGAGATGATCAAGAAGCGCCACACCTACCGCAACTCCGAGGCGACCACCTCCATCCTGACCATCACGTCCAACGTCGTCTACGGCAAGTACACCGGCGCTCTGCCCGATGGCCGCGCCGCCTTCACCCCGTTTGCCCCCGGCGCGAACCCCAGCTACGGTGCCGAGCAGAACGGCCTGCTGGCCTCTCTGAACTCCGTGGCCAAGCTGCCCTATCACTGGGCACTGGACGGCATCTCCAACACCCAGACCATCAACCCCGACGCACTGGGCCACAGCGAGGGCGAGCGCATCGAGAATCTGGTCCAGGTCATGGACGGCTACTTCGACCAGGGTGCCCACCACCTGAACGTCAACGTCTTCGGCAAGGAGAAGCTGCTGGACGCTATGGAGCACCCGGAAAAGGAAGAGTACGCCAACTTCACCATCCGCGTCTCCGGCTACGCGGTCAAGTTCATCGACTTGACCCGCGAGCAGCAGATGGACGTCATCTCCCGCACCTGCCATGCAGCCCTGTAACCCCATCGGGTACGTCCACTCGCTGGAGAGCTTCGGCTCTGTGGACGGGCCCGGCGTCCGGTTCGTGGTCTTTCTGCAGGGCTGCGCGCTGCGCTGCAAATACTGCCACAACCCGGAGACCTGGGCCGACGGCGGGGAAGAGTGGACCCCGGAACAGCTGTTCCAGCGGGTCTACCGCTACCGCAATTACTGGGGCAAAAAGGGCGGCATCACCGTCAGCGGCGGCGAACCGCTGCGGCAGATGGACTTCGTGACCCGCTTGTTCCAGCTGGCCCGCGCCAAAGGCGTGCATACCGCGCTGGATACCGCCGGGGAGCCGTTCCGGCAGGACCCGGCGTATCTCGCCCGTTTCGACGCGCTCATGCAGTCCACCAGCCTGGTCATCCTGGACCTGAAAGAGATCGACCCCGAAAAGCACCGCCAGCTCACCGGCAGGGACAACGCCAACATCCTTGCCATGGCCCGGCACATCTCCGACCTGGGCGTCCCGCTCTGGATCCGGCATGTGCTGGTGCCCGGCCTGACCGACGACGAAGAGGGTCTGCGCAGGACCGCAGACTTCATCCGTTCGCTGAAGACCGTGCAGCGGGTGGAGGTGCTGCCCTATCACACACTGGGGCTGTTCAAGTGGCAGAAGCTGAACATCCCCTATCCCCTGCCCGACGCGGTTCCGCCCACTGCGGAACAGGTCCGCCGGGCTGAGGACCTGCTGGAGGTCCGGAGATACCCCGGCTGACGGTCCTCTCTGAATCAAACCACCCCCGCCCTTCGGTGCGTTGCAGCGCTCTGAGGGGCGGGGGTGTTGTTTTTCCGGCCTTTTCCGTACACCAAAACAGCCACCGCACCAAACGTGCAGTGGCTGTTCGTGGTTCAGGCCGCGGCTTCGCTTTCCGCAGCCTCATATTCTGCAACGCTGTCGTTTTCTTCCTCCAGCAGTGCGGTGGCTTCGGTCTGCTTGGTCATCATGTCGCTGGTCCAGTCCAGCTGGACTTCGCCATTCAGCGTCAGGGTGTAGCTGCACCCCGGCTTCACGCTCCCGCTGTTCAGGTCTTCTTCCGCGTTCCCCGCGGTGCCGTCATAAAAGAAGGTCACAGAAGCAGGCCGGGCCGCCTGTTTCTGGATGATGTCGGTCAGCTTCCGGCAGTCCATGGCAAACGCCGCCTTCTGCTCATAGGGGCCGAACAGTTCGATGTTCAGCTGCAATGTGCCAAGGCCGCTGTTGAGTTCCGCTGCGGCAGCGTCCACCGTCTCGGCATCGCCGTAGTAGTTTTGCAGCCAGGCGGAAAGGTTCCGCAGTTCGATCTCCGGGGCTTCTTTACCGATGGCATGGTACAGTCCCTCTTCGTATTCAGTGGTGATTTTGGTCACCCGCATTTCGTTTTCGGGGCCGAAGCGGTCCAGCATCACGGGCAGTGCCCCCACGCACAGGCAGACGACCATCAGCAGCAGGCAGTAGAAGACGGACAGGAAATCGTACTTCCACTTTTCCGGCTTCGCTGCAAAGTAGAGCACCTCGCCGCCCAGCAGGCAGAGCCCTGCCGCCGGGGCGATCTTGAGGGCCAGCTCCCAGTTGAACTGCGGCACGAAATAATAGCAGAGGAAGAACACGCCCACCGCCATCAGGCCGAAGCCCAGCGTCAGGCTGCCCACCCGGCGCACCGGAACTTTCTCGGTCTTATTCGATTCCATCGTTGCCCTCCGTGGTGTCGCCGGTCTCCATCTCCCCGGCAGCCGCTTCGTCGTCCTCTGCGCTCCTGCGGTTGATGCTGTTCAGGATGGCCTGCACGTTCACCTTTTTGGGTGCCGGCTGGTATTCAGTAAAGTCCTCTTCCGCCGATTCGGTCTTCGGGGCGCTCTTTTTTGCGGTCCTGGGGCCTTTGACCAGCCAGATGCCGCAGACGATGAGCACGACGCAGACCAGAACTTCCGGCAGCTGATCCATCACCAGATAGAGCGCCCGGAAGATCGGGTTCTCCTTGCCCCAGCGCCAGAGCAGATCGCCAAGGGTGTTCATGAGGATGTTCTGGTAGGCCACCATGCCACCGAATGCGATGAGCAGCCAGCCCAGCAGCTTGTGCCGCTCGGCCATCAGCTGTTCCAGCCGCCGGTCCCTCATGTCAAAGTGGATGAGATAATCGTCCGCCGGTGCGGCGTCCAGGCCGATCTGCGCCCGCAGATTGAAGGTATCGAAAAAGCTGTACATATAAATGATGGGTGCGCCGATATAAAAGATCGCGATCTGCGTCCAGGCCCCCAGGAAGGTGGACAGGCAGAACATCGTGATGAGCGACAGGCCGCGCTTCATATAGCCCTGATACATCTCACCTGCGCCCGGAATCAGTGCAAACAGCAGGGTCAGAATTCCGTTCTTTTTCATAAGTGGATTCCCTCATTTCTCAAGTATTTGGGGTCGTGCGGGGGCTGTTCGTTACGCCATCCAGCAGTTTTTGCAGCGGTCCGGGGAGCTTGCCCGCGCTCTCGCGGTCGGCCCTCGTTTCCACCGGCTTGCCGAGCGGTTCCGGCTTCTGCGGCTCCGGTTCGGCATCCTGGCTCTGGGCAGGAGGAAGGATGGTGTTCAGCTCACTTCCCAGCCGGGTGATCCGCCCCAGGTTCCCGGCTTTCCACATCGACAGGGCCAGCACCGCCGCCACGCTGGCCACGGCCACCCGGCCATAGGTGTTCTGCATCAGCCGCACCCAGATGGTACTCATCACGGTGCCGCGCATCGACCGGGGCGGTGTTTCCAGCGCATCGGCTGTCAGCAGAGCCGTATAGCGGTCCATACAGGCATCGCAGTAGGACAAATGCTCTGCCGTCTCCAGCCTCCCCAATTCATCCAGCTGCCCCGCCGTCAGGGCGCGGAGGCCCTCGTCCGTCAGGCATCCATCATCCCGAAACCATTCCATCTTCGCTCCTCCTTTCCTGGCGGATCGTTTCCGCCAGCATCTTCTTTGCCCGGTAGATCTGTGCTTCCACCGTCTTCTGCGGCCGCCCGCAGAGGGCAGCCGCTTCGGCAGCGGTGTGCTGTTCCAGCAGCATCAGGCGGCAGGGCGTCTTGTAGGGTTCCTGCAGGTTCAGGATCATGTCGGTCAGCCGCGCCTCGCCCAGCTCCTCCAGCACCCGCTGTTCCGGCTCATAACCGGGCGGGGCACCTTCCAGCGCCAGCACATCGTCGCCGGGGGTATTCACCCGCCGCACCCACGCGCTGCGCAGATGATCCTTCGCCTTGTTGGAGGCAATGCGCGCCAGCCATTGCTTTTCGTAGCCGGGCGGGCAGCGGTCGATGGCCCGCCACGCCGCCAGGAACGTTTCCTGGGCCAGGTCCTGCGCATCGCCTGCATCCGGCACGAGCTGGTGGCAGACGGTGTAGACGAGCCCCTGATACTTCTGCACCAGCGCGCTGAATTCCAGTGTGGTCAACGGTCCGCAGGACCTCCTTTCTGCAATGTCCGGGGCGGTTTTGCTGCCCCTCTGTCTCTTCATACGAAACAGACCAAACGTTTCCTGCAAAAGATTCAAAAATTTTTCTGCCTGCCGCCCTACTGGCAAAGCAGGAAGCGTTCTGTTATAATGATACTATCACAAAAACCGCAGGAGGAAAAGCCGATGGCCTCAAATACGAAGCAGGCATTGCTGCAGGCGCTTTCCGCCGCCGAGGGCGGCTACATTTCCGGCCAGCGGCTGGCCGAGACGCTCGGCGTGAGCCGCGCCGCCGTCCACAAAGCCGCTGCCGCCCTTGCGGCCCAGGGCTACGCGCTGCACTCCGCCCCCCGCCGGGGCTACCGGCTGACCGGCGGCGACCCGTTCTGTGCCGAGGCCGTGGGCAGCTACCCTGCGCCCATCTACCTCTACGACAGCCTCGAAAGCTCCAACCTGACGGCCAAGCAGCTGGCGCTGACCGGTGCCCCGCACGGGACGCTGGTGCTCACCAACCACCAACAGGCCGGGCGCGGGCGGATGGGCCGGGTCTTCGAAAGCCCTGCCGGCAAGGGCGTTTACCTTTCGCTGCTGCTCCGCCCGGACCTTTCCGCCGCCGATGCCCAGACCGTGACCATCGGGGCCGCTGTCGCTGTGGCGCGGGCCGTGAAGGCCCTCTGCGGGCTGGAGCTGAGCATCAAGTGGGTGAACGACCTCTACTATCAGGGCAGGAAGGTCTGCGGCATCCTGACCGAGGCAGGCACCGACATCGAGAGCGGCCAGCTGGAATGGCTGGTGGTGGGCATCGGCCTCAACCTCACCACGTCCCCTGCCGACTGGCCGGAGGAGCTGGCCCGCACCGCAGGCAGCCTGTATCCGGGCGGCCCCGCCCCCGTTGGCCGCGCCGCACTGGCTGGGGCCATTGCGCGGGAGCTTCTGGCCCTCTGCCCGGACTTTTCGTGCCTCGACGAATACCGCGCCCTCTGCTTCGTGCCCGGCCACTGGGTCACGGTCTGCACCAACCGCGAGACCTATGCCGCCAAAGCCCTGTTCATCGATGGCTGCGGCCAGCTCGTCGTCGAGCGTGAGAACGGCCGCACCGTTGCCCTGCGCCACGGCGAGGTCAGCATCCGCCCCGCCCGCACGACCTGAACCGGGCCTGAAAGCAGGGGATTCTTCCGCCAAAAACTTTTTTCAAAAAAGCGCTTGACATTTCCGGTTTCCATGGTATAATTACTATCGTTCCGAGCGACACAGCTCACGAACGAAAACAAAATATGCGGATATGGCGGAATTGGCAGACGCGTTAGATTCAGGTTCTAATCGGGGCAACTCGGTGGAGGTTCAAGTCCTCTTATCCGCACCAAACCATGAAAATCCGAACCTTTTCTCGATAGGAGAAGGGTTCGGATTTTTTGTTTTCTTTGGAAATGACAATTCCGGCTCCTTCCCGACGACTGTGTGTCCAAAACCTTATCAGAAGAACCGTATAACAAAAGTCACAACTGTAAAGGTGCCGTAAGGCAGAAAGGACACGATTATGAAGTACGATGAAAGAACTTGCAAATTCAACATGGATACCGGCTGCGTGGAGCTGCTGCTCCGGGATGGGAGAATGATCTCCATTGACTGCACTGGGGTCGAGGATGAATTGGACGTGACCATGGCGCAGAGGACGGAACTGGACTACCTCATCTACAACGATCCGTTGGGCTATGCGGATTTGATTCTGAACGGTGACCCGGAGAAATATTTGAAGAATGTGGCTGGAAGCCATGGGCTAGAAGATTAAGGGCAAAACAAAAAACAGGGTGCGCCCCTGAATAGGACGCACCCTGCCAAAGACCACAGACGATAGCGATATGTACAACAGGGAGTTCCCCAGAGCAGAGTTCCCATAAAACAGTATTTGCAAAAGCTCCCGAAATGGGGAAGATTTGGCGTGACTTCGGTCACGCCTTTTCTTTTGCTTCCAGTTCATCCAGAGGGATGTACCCCAGCCCATCGTACTTGATATGGATGTGCTGCACCCGCTTTCCGCTGGACTTATCCGGGGCATCCACATAGATAGCCGACACCAGTTCACGGAGAGCATAGGGAGTAAGTTCTTCAATATGAACGTACTTGTGCGCTTTCTGGACGAATTTTTCAATATTCTCGATTTGCTGTTCCTGTACTTCGATTTCCTGTTGGATAGAGAGGGATTCCTCTTCCAGCTGCTTCTGTTCGGCATCGTAGCTCTGGCTCATCATGTCGAAGCGGTCATCGCTCAGCTTTCCACTGGCGTTGT
>NZ_JAFREH010000016.1:0-57146 GCF_017377625.1 Faecalibacterium sp. Marseille-Q3530
AGCGTTCGTCCTGAGCCAGGATCAAACTCTTTATAAATGATATTTATCACTTAAAAAGTGTTAAATCTTTTTCGCTCAGTACGCAATCGCTTGCGTCCTGTGTGAATTACTTTGTTTGGAATTGTTTTACGTGTTTTTCCAACACGAAAATAGGTTCCGTTACAAGTTTTTCGATATTGTTCAATTTTCAAGGTCCTGTGCGCCTCAGCCGACCGGCTGACGACTTGATTATTTTATCACAGAAGTGATTTTTTGTCAAGCACTTTTTTCGAAGCGTTTCGAACGTTCTGAACTTGGATCGCTTCTAGTTTCTCGGAACAAACCGGAACTTCTCGGCGTCTATTGGTTCTTTTCTCTCGCTTCTCAGCTGGGACTTCGGAAGTCATTCTTTTGTCTCAGCGCTTGGCGCTCAAGTATAATACCATACACCCGCCCGTTTGGCAACCCCTTTTTTCAACTTTTTTGCCTTTTTTTCTCAGTTCGGCCTTTTTACCAGTTTTTTGCGCGGAACTTGCATCTCCTTTGACGCGATGGATACAACCGTTTATTTTTCTGCTTTCTCTCTATATAATGTAATAATATAAGGCCCGCGTATAGATACAGACGGATATTACGGCCCGGAATGCAGATACTTTTCTTGTGCGATTTGTCAAGCCCTCCGGCCTCAAATTTTGCTCTGAAAATCTTCCCGGATTTTTGGCGAAAGCGACGAAGCACAAAATGTAGTGGTTTTCCCATTGACATATCACTAAATAGTGATATCATAGAATTACATTCCAATGAACGCATTTCAGAAGATCTGCGGGCGGCTCCTGTTCCAGGAGACGCCCGTTTGAACTGCGGCAGAAAACCACAACGCGACAGAAAGATGGAGGAACGCCATGAAGATCATCAAGCGCAACGGGTCCGAGGTCCCGTTCGATATCACCAAGATCATCACCGCTGTTACCAAGGCCAGTGATTCCGTGGGCGGCAAGAGCCGCCTGACCCGCGAGCAGATCAACCAGATCGCCGACGACGTCACGGAGCAGTGCCAGGCGCTCAACCGCGCCGTCAGCGTGGAAGAGATCCAGGATATGGTCGAGAATAAGCTGATGGACATGAAGGCGCACGACATCGCCCGCCATTATATCACCTACCGCTATATCCAGAGCCTGAAGCGCCAGACCAACACCACCGATGAGCGCATCCTGAGCCTGATCGAGTGCCAGAACGAGGAAGTCAAGCAGGAGAACGCCAACAAGAACCCCACCGTCAACAGTGTGCAGCGCGACTACATGGCTGGTGAGATCTCCAAAGACCTGACCGCCCGCCTGCTGCTGGACCCGGAGATCGTCAAGGCGCATCAAGAGGGCCTGATCCACTTCCACGATTCCGACTACTTCGCACAGCACATGCACAACTGCGACCTGGTCAACCTGGAAGATATGCTCCAGAACGGCACCGTCATCTCCGGTACCTATATCGAGAAGCCCCACAGCTTCTCCACCGCCTGCAACATCGCGACCCAGATCATCGCGCAGGTCGCCTCCAACCAGTACGGCGGCCAGAGCATCAGCCTGACCCATCTGGCGCCCTTTGTGGACGTCTCCCGCCGGAAGATCGCCAACGAGGTCGAGGTCGAGATGGAGGGTCTGGATGTCTCCGCTGAGCGGAAGAAGGAGATCGTCGAGCGCCGCCTGCGCAATGAGATCAACCGCGGCGTCCAGACCATCCAGTATCAGGTCGTCACCCTGATGACCACCAACGGTCAGGCCCCCTTCATCACCGTCTTCATGTATCTGGGCGAAGCCCGCAACGCACAGGAGAAGGCCGACCTGGCCATCATCATCGAGGAGACCATCCGCCAGCGCTATCAGGGCGTCAAGAACGAAGCCGGCGTCTGGATCACCCCCGCCTTCCCCAAGCTCATCTATGTGCTGGAAGAGGACAACATCCGCCCCGGCACCCCCTATTACTACCTGACGGAGCTGGCCGCCAAGTGCACCGCCAAGCGGATGGTGCCCGACTATATCTCCGAGAAGAAGATGCTGGAGATGAAGGTGGACAAAAACGGCGAAGGCCACTGCTACACCTGCATGGGCTGCCGCAGCTTCCTGACCCCCTATGTGGACCCGGAGACCGGAAAACCCAAGTACTATGGCCGCTTCAATCAGGGCGTCGTCACCATCAACCTGGTGGACGTGGCCCTGTCCTCCGGCGGCAACTTTGACAAGTTCTGGAAGATCTTTGATGAGCGTCTCGACCTGTGCCACCGCGCCCTGCAGGCACGGCATAAGCGTCTGCTGGGCACCCCCAGCGACGCCGCCCCCATCCTGTGGCAGTACGGCGCACTGGCCCGTCTGAAGAAGGGCGAGAAGATCGACAAACTGCTCTTCGGTGGCTACTCGACCATCAGCCTGGGGTATGCCGGCCTGTATGAGTGCGTCAAGTATATGACCGGCCGCAGCCACACCGATGCCGGTGCAAAGCCCTTTGCCCTGAGTGTGATGCAGCACATGAACGACAAGTGCAATGAGTGGAAGAAGGCCGAGAACATGGACTACTCCCTCTACGGCACCCCGCTGGAATCCACCACCTACAAGTTCGCCAAGTGCCTGCAAAAGCGGTTCGGCATCGTGCCCGGCATCACGGACAAGAACTATATCACCAACAGCTACCACGTCCATGTCTCCGAGCCGATCGACGCCTTCACCAAGCTGAAGTTCGAGAGCGAGTTCCAGAAGCTTTCGCCGGGTGGTGCCATCAGCTATGTGGAAGTGCCCAACATGCAGGACAATCTGGAAGCCGTCATGAGTGTGCTCCAGTTCATCTACGACAACATCATGTATGCGGAGCTGAACACCAAGTCCGACTACTGCCAGTGCTGCGGCTACGACGGCGAGATCCGGATCGTAGAGGACGACGGCAAGCTGGTCTGGGAGTGCCCCAAGTGCGGCAACCGCGACCAGAACAAACTGAACGTCGCCCGCCGCACCTGCGGCTACATCGGCACCCAGTTCTGGAACCAGGGCCGTACCCAGGAGATCAAGGATCGGGTCCTGCATTTGTAACCCTCTCAGGCGCTTTGCGCCAGCTCCCCCCCCAAAAGGGGAGCCATTGGCAACCGACAACAAGCATCATCAAATGGAAAAGCAAAGCAGTGCGCTCTGCTTTCAGGTTTCATCCGTCATGAACTACGCTACCATCAAATATTACGATATCGCCAACGGCCCCGGTGTGCGCACCAGCGTCTTCGTTTCCGGGTGCCGCCATCACTGCCCCGGCTGCTTCAATGCGGTGGCCTGGGATTTCGGCTACGGCAAGCCCTTCGACAAGGCCGTCCGCAACGAAGTCTTCGCCTCCTGCCAGCCGGACTATATTGCCGGGCTGAGCCTGCTGGGCGGCGAGCCCATGGAGCCGGAGAATCAGCGGGAACTTCTGCCCTTTGTGCGGAACTTCAAGGCCCTCTACCCCCATAAAACGGTCTGGTGCTACTCCGGCTACACCTGGGAGCAGCTGACCGGCACAGAGCCCTGCGCCGCCCGCTGCGAAGTCACCGATGAACTGCTGGCCCTGCTGGACGTCCTCGTGGACGGCCGGTTCGTGGAGGCTCAGCATGACATCTCCCTGCGCTTCCGCGGCAGCTCCAACCAGCGGCTGCTGGATGTGCCCCGGTCTCTTGCCGCCGGGCAGCCCGTGTGGTGGGAGGACGAACAGGTCTTTGCGACCCACACGATGTGATCTTACAAAAAAGCAGACATGCCGCCGTTTCCGGTGCTGCATGTCTGCTTTTTCTATGCCTGTTTCAGGACCTTTTCAAACTCTGCTTCCAGTGCTTCGTTCACCGCGCGGACGGCGGCCGGGTCGGGCTTGACCGCCTGTCGGTCGTAGGTGAACAGGCCGTTCACCTCGTCCTCCACATCGCTGACCTGGGTGTACACCAGGGCCGACAGCCCGTTCCGGAGCTGCGGGAGCACCGTTTCCAATTGCAGTTTCCGGTAGCGCCCGGTCAGCTCGGCGCGGCTCCTTGCCGTGCCGTAGCCGTAGGTCCTGCGGGGCGGCTCGTGGCCGGGCATCGGCCAGGCGATGCCGCCATATTCGCTGAGCGCAACGGTGCGGCGGCCGGGCCGGAGATGGATCGGATAGAAATAGTTGTGGCGGGAGTCCACATCGCCGCCGCCCTGGTCATACCACCCGCTGGCCTCGTCCACCAGACGGTCGGGGTCGAGGGCGCGGAGCGTTTCGACTGCCTGCGCGGCATCGAACTGCCCCCACCCCTCGTTGAAGGGCACCCAGCAGCCGATGCAGGGATGCCCCCGCAGGGCCTCCACCGTTGCTTCCAGCTCCCGGCCATATTCTTCCCGGCTGGCCTCGCTGCGGCGGCTCAGCAGACCCCGGAGGGCCGCTGTGTCGGGCAGTTTCCGCAGCAGCGGCTGCAGCACGTTGGTCAGGTAGGTCACGAACCACAGCCGGTACGGCTCGCCGCCGTTCACCATGTCCTGCCAGACGATGAGGCCCAGTTTGTCGCAGTGGTAATACCACCGCTGCGGCTCGATCTTCGCGTGTTTGCGCAGCAGATTGAAACCCAGTTCCTTGATGGTCTGCAATTCATGCACCACCGCCGCGTCGGACGGCGGGGTATACAGGCCCTCCGGCCAATAGCCCTGGTCGAGCAGACCGTTCAGCAGGAGGGGCCGGTCGTTCAGGCAGAAGCGCAGCACACCCCTTGCATCGGGCGCACAGCTCCACTTCCGCAGGGCGAAATAGCTGTGCACCGTGTCGAAGCTCTCTTCCTCCCCCTGGGTCGTACCGACGGTCAGGTCGTAGAGGAAGGGGCTGTCCGGGCTCCACGGGAAGAAATGCTCCTCCGGGATGTTCAGCGTCACCGCGCCGTCCCGGTCAGCCTCGTCGCTGCCCCAGTCCTCTGCGATGGTCACGCCGCCGGCCCGCACCACCGCCCAAAGGTTCACCGCCCCGCCGGGCTTTGCCGTGCGGGCCCGGACGGTCACGGTCCGAGCGTCGTAGTCCGGGGTGACGGTCAGCGTCTCGATGTAGTTGTCCGGCACCCGCTCCAGCCAGACGGTCTGCCAGATGCCGCTCTGGGCCGGGTAGAACATCCCGCCGGGCCGGAGCGTCTGTTTGCCCCGCGCCTGCACCCCGGCCCCGGTGGGGTCCTGCACAGCCACCCACAGGCGGTTGTGGTCGGCGTTCAGGGCCTCGGTGATGTCGAACGTAAAGGGCCAGTAGCCGCCCCGGTGGCCGCCCACCAGATGCCCGTTGACCTGCACGGCGCAGGCGTAGTCCACGGCACCGAAGTGGAGCAGCACCCGGCCCCCGGAACCGGCAGGCGGGGCAAGGCTGCGGTGGTAGTGGAGCCACTCGCCGGGCTGAAGGGTCCGCCCCACGCCGGAAGCCCGCGTCTCCGGGGAATAGGGCACGAGGATGTCTCCCTCCCACTGCCGGGGCAGCTGCGCCGACTTCGTGATGGCGAACTGCCACAGACCGTTCAGGGATTCGAAACTGTCCCGCCGCAGGGCAGGGCGCGGGTATTCCGGCAGAGGATGCTGCGTCTTGGTCATCGTGGTCACCGCTTTCTGGCGTTTTGGCCTGTTCTGCCCCCATTCTAGCACAGAAAAACAGACTTGTATAGCGGCTTGCCGTATATCCCGCCGCCGCAGCGCATACAATGCTTCCAGAACCAAACAAGGGTGGGAGGCATGGGCATGTTTGTGGTAACGCTGAACAAGGCAAGTCTGAAGAAGGTCGGCATCGGGGCCATGTGCTGTGCGCTGGTGGCGTTCAGTGCGCTGCTGGGGCGGTACATCAGCACCCGCACGGTGGCGGTCTCGGCCAGCGGAAACAAGATCGAGAGCGCACAGGACATCCAGACCTGGTTCACCGGCTACGGCCTGGATGTGGACGGCGCATCCATCACGGCGGATAAGGTCAAGATCCCCCGCAAGTGGGACGACAGCTTCTCCGCCTTCAATGGGGTGGTGCAGCAGAGCGGGCTGGACCTGACCCGCTACAAAGGGAAGACTGTCGAAAAATGGACGGCGCTCATCCCCGCCGCCAGCAAGGGCGACCTGAGCCAGTATGGTGTGCTGCTGGTCTACCGGAAAAAGGCCATCGGAGCCTACCTGCTCGAAAAGCCCTCCGGCACCGTGACCGGCCTCAAGGACGCCCAGAGCGCCGCCCTGGCCGAGGAGCAGCAGGCCGAGCAGGTCTCCGGTGAGGATTACAGCGGCGACTGGGGCGAACGCCACGACGAAGAGCTGGGAGCTTCCGACCAGGCGCAGCAGACCTCCGGCGAGGACTTCAGCGGCGACTGGGGCGAACGCCACGACGAGGAGCTGGGGGCTTCCGGGCAGGCGCAGCAGACTTCCGGCGAGGACTACACCTACACCGACCTTCCGCTGGATGCCGAGGGGTATCCCGTCGAATAACCTGCGTTGAAAATTTTCCACCAAAAATTCTGTGGAACTATACCAAAAAAGTTGCATGAAAATCAGCGAAATGGGATAATGAAAAAACAGCGAATGAGGTTTATAATATAAGTAGTGTATCCCGCAGCAGGATTGGGCTGCCTCCGGCGCGGCCGATGGCCCCGGAGCATGATGAAGGGGATACCCAGTAAGGAGAAATGATCATGAAGGAATTTCAGTACACTGTCAAGGATGCCTGCGGCATCCACGCACGTCCCGCCGGCCTGCTGGTCAAGGTCGTCAAGGGCTTTTCCAGCACCGCTACCCTCGAAAAGAACGGCAAGACCTGCGACCTGCGCAAGCTGATGGCTCTGATGGGCATGGGCGTCAAGCAGGGCGAGACCGTCACCGTCAAGGTCGAGGGCGAGGACGAGGAGGCTGCAGCCGCAGCCATCCAGCAGTTCCTGACCGAGAACGTCTGAGGACAAGTGAGCCAAAGCCCTTGCGGGACCTTCCTGCGGGGGCTTTTTCGCACATCTGAAATGAGAAGGAGATATGAACGATGCAGGTAGGTACCGGTAAAAGCATCCTGAACGGGATCGCCATTGGCAAACTGAAGCTTTACAAGAAAAAGGACGCCGTCATCTCGGCCGCCGACGTCACCGACACCGCCGCTGAGGAAGCCCGCTTCGAAGACGCCCGCGCCAAGGCCATCGACCAGCAGACCGCCCTTTACGAAAAGGCGCTGGACGAGGCTGGTGAGGACATCGCCGAGGTGTTCAACATCCATGCCATGATGCTGGACGACGACGACTTCGTGGACGCCATCAAGGAGATCATCAACGGCCAGCACAAGTGTGCCGAGTACGCCGTCAAGACCGCCGGGGACAACCAGGCCGCCGTCTTCGCCGCCATGGATGACCCGTATCTGCAGGCCCGCAGCGCCGACGTCATCGACATCGCGCAGGCCATGCTGGATATCCTGCAGGGCGTGGACAACGCCACGCTGCAGGGCACAGAGCCCAGCATCCTC
Source organism: Faecalibacterium sp. Marseille-Q3530 (assembly GCF_017377625.1). Taxonomy (NCBI): domain Bacteria; kingdom Bacillati; phylum Bacillota; class Clostridia; order Eubacteriales; family Oscillospiraceae; genus Faecalibacterium; species Faecalibacterium sp. Marseille-Q3530. The sequence goes on from NZ_JAFREH010000016.1 coordinate 7,441, forward strand.
GTGGCCGAGGATCTGGCTCCCTCCGAGACGGTCCGGATGGACAAGAGCCTGCTGCTGGGCTTCATCACCCGCGAGGGCAGCTCCAACAGCCACACCGCCATTCTGGCCCGCAGCATGAACATCCCCGCCCTGATCCAGTGCAAGGAGATCCAGGACGACTGGGACGGCAAGATGGCCGTGGTAGACGGCTACAACGCCTGCGTGTATGTAGACCCCACCCCCGATCTGCTGGAGAGCCTGACCAAGCGTCAGCAGGAAGACCAGAAGAAGCTCGCCCTCCTCTCCGAGCTCAAGGGCAAGCCCAACACCACGCTGGACGGCAAGACCATCAACGTCTTCGCCAACATCGGCGGCATGAGCGATGTGGGTGCCGTGCAGCAGAACGACGCCGGCGGCGTGGGCCTGTTCCGCACCGAATTCGTCTACCTGAACTGCAAGGACTTCCCCACCGAGGACTACCAGTTCGAAGCCTACAAGCAGGTGATGGAGAGCCTGGCCCCCAAGAAGGTCGTCGTCCGCACCTGTGACATCGGTGCCGACAAGACCGTCGATTACATGAAGCTCGACCATGAGGACAACCCCGCCCTGGGCTACCGCGCCATCCGCATCTGCCTGACCCGCCGGGACTTCTTCAAGACCCAGCTGCGGGCTCTGCTCCGCGCTTCGGCCTACGGCAACATGAGCATCATGTTCCCCATGATCTCCAGCCTGCGGGAGCTGCAGGATGCCAAGGCCGTCCTCGAAGAGTGCAAGCAGGAGCTGACCGCTGAGGGCAAAAAGTTCAGCAGCAGCATCGAGGTTGGCACCATGATCGAGACTCCCGCCGCCGTCCTCATCGCCGACGATTTGGCCGCCGAGTGCGACTTCTTCTCCATCGGCACCAACGACCTGACCCAGTACACCTGCGCACTGGACCGCCAGAACGCCAAGCTGGAACCCTTCTTCGACCCGCACCACCCGGCTGTGCTCAAGGCCATCCAGATGACCATCGAGGCCGGCCACCGCCACGGCATCTGGGTCGGCATCTGCGGCGAGCTGGGCGCGGACACCGCCCTCACCGAGACCTTCCTCCGGATGGGTGTGGACGAGCTTTCCATGAACGCCAAGAGTATCCTGCCCGTGCGCAAGATCATCCGCAGCGTCAACCTGAGCAAGCCCTCCGCCAAGAACATCTGAGTCCCGCGTTCCCCTGCATCCACAGCCCCCTTTGCGGCCCCTTTCCGCCGCCCTGGGGGCTGTTTTCTATCCCATCGTTTCCGGGCAGACACGACTGAATTTCATGTTTTGCCGCCGCAACAAGCCGCGCTTTCATCCCGAAACGCTTCCCAACACGAAAGCAACATGCTATACTAGGTGCAAGTCATTCTGCCGCCAAATTTATCGTATCAGGAGAGATTGGCATGACCCAATTATTGATCCGTTTGTTTATCCGGGACCCGGACGACACCCGCAACCCCGCCGTCCGCACCGCCTACGGCAACCTGGCCAGCCTGGTCGGCATGGCCTGCAATCTGCTGCTCTGCATCGGCAAACTGGTTGCCGGCACCCTGTTCGGCTCCATCGCCATCATGGCAGATGCTCTGAACAACCTGTCGGACGCTTCGTCCAACATCGTCAGCCTCATCGGCTTCCGGCTGGCCGCCAAGGCCCCGGACGCCGAGCACCCCTACGGCCACGCCCGGTACGAATACCTTGCCGGGCTGGTGGTCAGCGTCACCATCCTGGCCATCGGGCTTTCGCTGGGCAAGGAATCGGTGGTGAAAGTCCTCCACCCCACACCCGTCATCTTCAGCTGGCTCAGCATCGGTGTGCTGGCCGCTTCCATCGCCGTCAAGCTCTGGATGAGCCGCTTCAACCGCACCGTAGGGCAGCGCATCGCCTCCGAGACGCTGCTCGCCACCGCTGCCGACAGCCGCAACGACGTGCTGACCACGAGCGCCGTCCTGCTCTCCACCATCCTGTGCAGTGCCACGGGCTGGAACATCCTCGACGGCCTCATGGGCGTGGCGGTGGCCGCGTTCATCCTCTGGTCCGGCTGGGGCCTCGTGATGGACACCCTCAGCCCGCTGCTGGGCGAAACGCCCTCGCCGGAGCTGGTGGCGCACATCGAGCGGACCGTCATGTCCTACCCTGGTGTGCTGGGCGTACACGACCTCATGGTCCACGATTACGGCCCCGGCCACCAGTTCGCTTCGCTCCACGTCGAGTTCCCGGCCGAAAGCGACCCGCTGACGGCCCATGACGTCATCGACAACATCGAGCGGGATTTCCTGAAAAAAGACAACCTGCAGGTCACCATCCACTACGACCCCATCGTGACCTCGGACGCCAAGGTCGGTGTGCTGCGCACCCGCCTGACGGAGCACCTCCGCCAGCTGGACCCGCAGCTCTCCATCCACGACCTGCGCATCGTCCCCGGCGACACCCACACCAACGTCCTGTTCGATCTGGCCTTCCCCGCCGGGTACACCGGCGATACGGACGCCGTCATGGCCGAGATGTGCCGCTTCGTCACCGGGCAGGACCCGAACTACAGCTGCATCATCAAGCTGGAGCAGAGCTATGCCGCTGTGCCCCAAAGCCAGAAATAACATCATCAGGGGGAAGTATTTATGTTGAACGAGACCTACCGCGGGATGCTGGCGCACAAGAGCGTCATCCGTGAGACCTTCATGTACGGCAAGCAGCGCGCCGCTGAGATCGGCTATGAGAACGTCTTCGATTACTCGCTGGGCAACCCCAGTGTGCCCTGCCCGCCGCAGTTCACCCAGGCGATGCAGAACCTGCTGGAGACCGAAGGGCCGGTAGACCTCCACGGTTACTGCCCCAGCCAGGGCGACCCCGGTTTCCGCACCGCCGTGGCAGACCACCTGGCCAAGACCTTCGGCCTGCCCTATGCGCAGAAGGACATCTTCCCCACGACCGGTGCCGCCGGTGCCATCGCCCATGCCATCCGCGCCGTGACCCAGCCCGGCGACGAGGTGCTGACCTTCGCCCCCTACTTCCCGGAATACGGCCCCTACGTCGCAGGCACCGGGGCCTGCCTCAAGGTCGTGCCGCCGCAGGCCCCGGCCTTTCAGCCGAATCTCGACGCCTTTGAGGAGCTGCTGACCGAGCAGGTCGCCTGCGTCCTCATCAACACCCCCAACAACCCCACCGGTGTGGTCTACTCCGCCGAAACGCTGACCCGCATGGCCGAGCTGCTGACCGAAAAGAGCCGGGCCTACGGCCACACCATCTACCTCGTCAGCGACGAACCTTACCGCGACATCGCCTTCGACGGCAGACCGGTGCCCTACCCCGCCGCCTTCTACCCCCACACCCTCACCTGCTTCTCGTTCTCCAAGAGCCTGAGCCTGCCGGGCGAGCGCCTGGGGTATGTAGCAGTCCGCCCCGGCTGCGAGGGCGAAGACCTTCTCGTGGACATGATGGCCCAGATCTCCCGCTTCACCGGCCACAACTGCCCACCCAGCATCATCCAGCGGGCCGTCAGCCGCTGCCTGAACGTCACCAGCGATCTGTCCGTCTACGAGACCAACATGAACCTGCTGTACGACAAGCTCAAGGCCCTTGGTTTCGAGGTCGAGCGCCCCGGCGGCACGTTCTATATCTTCCCGAAGGCGTTGGAAGAGGACGCCAACGCCTTCTGTCTGCGGGCCCGCGCCTACGACCTGCTGCTCGTCCCCAGTGACAGCTTCGGCGTCAAAGGCTATGTGCGCCTGGCCTACTGCATCGACACCGAAAAGGTCGAGCGCAGCCTGCCCGCACTGGAACAGCTGGCGGCATCCTACCGCAAATGAACCGACTTCCCCCGGCGTACAGCTGGCAATGCCGCCGGGGTCGAAGATATCCGTCTGTTATGATCGAGAGGAAAGGGAAAGAACTATGGAAAAGATCAAGATGACGACCCCGCTGGTGGAGATGGACGGCGACGAGATGACCCGTGTGCTCTGGCAGGTCATCAAGGACGAGCTCATCCTGCCGTTCGTGGACCTCAAGACCGAGTATTATGACCTCGGCCTGCCCAACCGTGACGCCACCCGCGACCAGGTGACCCTCGACGCCGCCGAGGCCAACAAGAAATACGGCGTGGCTGTCAAGTGCGCCACCATCACCCCCAACGCCCAGCGGATGGAGGAGTACCAGCTCCATGAGATGTGGAAGAGCCCCAACGGCACCATCCGCGCTGCGCTGGACGGCACGGTCTTCCGTGCGCCCATTATGATCGACAGCATCAAGCCCGCCGTCAAGTACTGGAAGAAGCCCATCACCATCGCCCGCCACGCCTACGGCGACGTCTACAAGGCCACCGAGTTCCGCATCCCCGGCCCCGGCAAAGCGGAGCTGCGCTTCACCGGCGCGGACGGCACCCAGCAGTCCGCCACCGTCTACGACTTCGAGTGCGGCGGCGTCCTGCAGGGCCAGTACAACAAGGACAGCTCCATCCGCAGCTTCGCCCGCAGCTGCTTCAACTACGCGCTGGACCAGAAGCAGGACCTCTGGTTCGGTGCCAAGGATACCATCTCCAAGAAATACGACCACACCTTCAAGGACATCTTCCAGGAGGTCTACGACACCGAATACAAGGCCCGGTTCGAGGCCGCCGGTCTGGAATACTTCTACAGCCTCATCGACGACATCGTGGCCCGCGTCATCCGCAGCGAGGGCGGCTTCGTCTGGGCCTGCAAGAACTACGACGGCGACGTCATGAGCGACATGGTCTCCACCGCCTTCGGCTCCCTGGCCATGATGACCAGCGTTCTTGTCAGCCCAGACGGCAAGTTCGAGTTCGAAGCCGCCCACGGCACCGTCACCCGCCACTACTACAAGTACCTCAAGGGCGAGGCCACTTCCACCAACCCCATGGCCACCATCTTCGCCTGGAGCGGTGCTCTGAAAAAGCGCGGCGAGCTCGACAGCCTGCCCGACCTCGTCCACTTCGGCGAGGCCCTGGAAGCCGCCAGCCTCCAGACCCTCAACGACGGCATCATGACCAAAGACCTGTGCGGCCTTGCCGAGGGCATCACCCCCACCCCTGTGGACAGCCTCGGCTTCATCCGCGCCATCCGTGAGCGGCTGGAGAAGAAGTTCTGAGCCGCAGGAAGACTTGCATAAACAGAGCTTACATGCTACAATTAGAATTAGCCATGTAAGCTCTGTTTTTTTGTGAATGGAGCCTGGTCTGCGAAAAAGAGACCTGCAAAAACAACTGATATCCGCTCAATCGAGCTGTTTATCATCTACATCATAAAAGGAGAAATCATAAAAATGAAATTAGGTATCGTTGGTCTGCCCAACGTCGGCAAGTCCACTCTGTTCAACGCCATCACCTCCACCAAGAATGCGGAGGCGGCGAACTATCCGTTCTGCACCATCGAGCCCAACAGCGGCATCGTGGCCGTGCCCGACAAGCGCCTGGACAAGCTGGCTGAGATCTGGCAGACCAACAAAAAGACCCCCGCCATCGTCGAGTTCGTGGACATCGCCGGTCTGGTCAAGGGTGCCAGCCAGGGTGCCGGTCTGGGCAATAAGTTCCTGGGCCACATCCGCGAGTGCGACGCCATCGTGCATGTCGTCCGCTGCTTTGACGACGACAACATCATCCATGTCGTCGAGGATGTGACCAAGGCCGAGGCCGTGGACCCCATCGCCGACATTGATGCCATCGACTACGAGCTGATCCTGTCCGACCTGGAAGTCGTCCAGAACCGTGCCGGCCGGATGGCCAAGGCCGCCAAGAGCGGCAACAACAAGGGCGCTGCCGCCGAGGCCGCATGGCTGCAGCAGCTGGCCGACCACCTGAGCGCCGGCAAGCCTGCCCGCAGCTTCGACTTTGACGAGGGCGATGCCGAGCAGCAGACTGTCCTGCACGAGATGGGCCTGCTGAGCGCAAAGCCTGTCCTGTACGCCTGCAACGTAGGCGAGGACGACCTGATGGAGGGCATCGAGAACAACCGGTATGTCCCGCTGGTGGCCGCCCGCGCCAAGGAAGAGGGTGCCCGCTACATCCCCATCTGCGCCAAGACCGAAGAGGACATCGCCGACTACTCGCCCGAAGAGAAGAAGGCCTTCCTGGCCGAGATGGGCATCGAGGCCAGCGGCCTGGACAACCTCATCACGGCCAGCTACGACCTGCTGGGCCTCATCTCCTTCCTGACCGACGGCAAGAAGGAGTGCCGCGCCTGGACCATCCGCAAGGGCACCAAGGCCCCGCAGGCAGCCGGTAAGATCCACAGCGACTTCGAGCGCGGCTTCATCCGCGCCAGCGTCATCGGCTACGGCGACCTCGAAGCCAACAACTTCGACTATGCCGCCGTCAAGGCCAAGGGCCTGCAGCGCACCGAGGGCAAGGAATACGTCGTCAAGGACGGCGATGTCATCGAGTTCCTGTTCAACGTCTGATGGCAGACGTTTTTCCCGACTCCACCGATTTGAAAAGAGAACGAGGTTTCCAAATGATTATTGGCATAATGGGCGCAATGCCCGATGAAGTCGAGCAGCTCTGCGCAAAGCTGGAAAACGTCACCGTAGAGCCTTACGGCGGCGTCGAATACCACAAGGGCACCCTGGCGGGCAAGGAGGTCGTGGTCTGCTGCGCCGGGATGGGCAAGGCCAACGCTGCTGCCACCACCCAGGTGCTCATCACCAAATTCGGTGCCGAGAAGATCATCTTCTCCGGCATCGCCGGCAACATGACCAGCAAGATCGGCATCGGCGATGTCGTCATCGGCAAGACTGTGCTCTACCACGACGCCCAGCTGGACATGATCTGCCAGAACCCGCCGTTCCTCAAGGAATACACCGGCGACCCGGCCCTCATCGCCGCCGCCGAAGCCGCCTGCAAGGCCGCAGGCGTCAAGGCGCTGACCGGCAGGATCGCCACCGGTGACCTCTTCGTCGGCGACAGCGAGACCAAGGCCGCCATCGAGGCCAAGTGCGCCCCCGACTGCGTGGAGATGGAAGGTGCCGCCGTCAGCCAGATCGCTGCCAAGAACGGTGTGCCCTGCGTCATCCTGCGGGCCATGAGCGACAACGCCGACGAGGACGGCCACGAAGTCCTGGTCGTCAAAAAGTTCAGCATTGCCGCGTATGTTGCCACCGCGACCCAGATCGTGGCCGCGATGGTGGAAGCGCTCTGAGCAGAGCGCCTTCCCTTTACAGAAAGCGTTCCAGCCGGATGCGGTTGTCCTCCTCAAAATCCTGCACTTTCTGCATCAGACGCTTGGAGCCGGGCGCGGCATCGGGATAGTCCTTCTGGGACTTGATGCAGTCCATCACGCCCTGGCTGCTGCCCTCGGAGAGCATCTCGGCCAGATTCCGGGTGGACTTGTCGGTCAGGGTCTTCATCCCGATGCCCATTCTGGTGTTGAGCTTTGCCATGGTGCTCTGGCCCTGGGCGGTTCCGCCGCAGGCCTCGATGGCGGTGTGGGCCTCCTGGTTCAGTTCGCGGTAGATGTTCCGTTCCCGCAGCAGTTCTGCCTTGAACTGCACGTCGTCCGTCATCGGCACGATCTGTTCCAGCGTGTTTTTGCCCATTTCCGTGTTCTGCACCACGGCTTCCAGCAGGCTGAGGTTGTCGTTTTTCAGATGTTCCATAACAAAAGATCCCCCTTCTGGCTCTTAGGATGTCCAGAAGGGGGATCTTTTATCCAGTGATCTTATCCGGCGCAGACCTGGCTGCCACCAGCTTCCTGCGCGGCCTTGAGCCGTGCTGCACAAAGCTCGTACAGTGCGTCCCAGTTCTTGCCCCGCACCTCGCAGGTGCAGGCGCAGCCGATGGACTGAGTGAACGGCACCCGGCGCATCAGGCCCACCGAGGCCACATAGGCACGGGGCATCTCCGCGTAGATGCTCCGCAGCTCCTCGGCCAGTTCGTTGCAGGTCTTGTCCGCACAGCCAATGGCGAACAGCGTATCGGTCAGGCGGCAGACCACCCGCTCGTCCGGGCGGTCGTAGCGCTTCTTCCACTGGTTCGCCACAAAGCAGACCAGCTGATCCATAACGGCATCGCCCTGCTCGGCCTGCATCTGCTCGACTCGGTCCAGCTCCACCAGCGCCAGCGAGGCGCAGCGGTGGGCGTCGGTCCAATCATCCAGGCGGGTGCAGAACTCGGTCTCAAAATAGCGGCGGTTGAACACGCCCGACAAAAAGTCGTGGTTCATGTCGTCGCGGCACATCTCCCGCTCGCGCGGGGACATCCGATCCTCCGGCAGGTCGTTGCCCGCCAGCGGCGCGGTCATCTGCAGTTTCCATACCTTGCCGTCCGCAACGATCTGGCGGCGCAGTACGCAGTCTACCTGCCCATTGCGCAGCTCATAGTCCACCATCAGGCCGTCATCCTGCCAGCTACGGGCTGCTTCTTCGTCCGCTTCGGTCAGGGTCACGTCCTCAAAGGCAGCCTGTGCGCTGCGCACAAATTCGCGCAGGTCCTGCTCGGTCCATTCTTTCTTCATGCGTTTTTCCCCATCATTGTGGTGCCGGATTCTCCCTCCCGGCACACCTTGCCACGAAAAACACTTTGAAAATGTTTTTCAGATTACAAAGATTATACCACTTCTGCGGAAGACTTGCCAGCAAAACGCACAAATTTCAACCAATTTTTTTGCAGATCCGTCAATCTGCTAACGTTCTCCCGGTTTTTCCGGTTTTATGCACGGCAGACTGCCTCGCACTCGCCCAGGATCTCTTCGGCCAGCTTCTTTGTGCCGAAGCCCTCGGCAGCGCGCCAGGTCCAGTTGCCGCCCAGACGGCCGGGCGTGTTCAGGTGGCCTTCCTCGCCCAGGCCCAGCCAGTCGGCCATGGGGATGATGGCGCGTTCGGAGGCCGAACCCAGCGCTGCGCGCAGCAGGGCCACGCGGGCCGCATCGGTCTTGACGGCGGCGACCTCTTTGGCCGTGGGGTGGCAGGGGGTCAGATGCAGGTAGGCACAGGCCATGGCCTTTTCCTTCTCAGACGCACCGATCTCCCACCAGGCGGTCAGGGTCGTGTTGTCGTGGGTGCCGGGGTAGACCACGCTGTTCCGGACGTGGTTGTGGGGCAGATACTCATTGTCTCCGCCGCCGAAGGCAAACTGCAGCACCTTCATGCCGGGGAAGCCGCTCTCCGCCAGCAGCTCGCGGACGCTGTCCACGATGTCGCCCAGGTCCTCGGCGATGATGGGCAGTTTGCCCAGCACGTTTTCCAGTGCATGGAACAGCTCCATCCGGGGGCCGATCTCCCACTTGCCGTCCTTGGCGGTCGTGCTGCCCGCCGGGATAGCCCAGTAGGTATCGAAGCCGCGGAAGTGGTCGATGCGGAGCAGGTCGTAGATGCCCAGTGCATGGCGGACCCGCTCGATCCACCAGGCATAGCCGGTCTCGCGGTGATACGGCCAGTTGTACAGCGGGTTGCCCCAGAGCTGGCCGTCGGCGGAGAAATAATCCGGCGGGCAGCCGGCCACGCGGGCAAAACTGCCGTCCGCCGCCAGCTCGAACAGCTGACCGCCCACCCAGGCGTCCACCGAGTCGGCCGAGACATAGATGGGGATGTCGCCCAGGATCTGGATGCCCTTGGCGTTGGCATAGGCTTTCAGCTTCTTCCACTGGATGGCAAACTCATACTGCAAAAACTTCCAGAAGCCGATCTCTTCCTCGTGCTCCGCGCGGAACGCGGCCAGTGCATGGCCATCCCGCATCCGGTATGCGCGGGGCCACTCGGTCCAGCTCTTCATCTGGTTGGCGGTCTTCAGGGCCATGTACAGTGCATAGTCCTCCAGCCAGCTCTCGTTTTCCAGCGTGAAGGCATAGTAGGCATCCGGGTAGTAGTGGGCGCAGCCGTGCAGCCCTTCGCACTGCCTGCGCCAGGCCGCGTATGCCGCGCGCAGGATCTTGTAGCGGCTGGTGTACAGGGTGCCGTAGTCCACCTGAAGCGGGTCTTCGCCCCAGGATTCCGCCTTGAGCTGGGCGGCGGTCAGCAGGCCCTCCGCCTTGAGGGCGTCGAGGTCGATGAAGTACGGGTTGCCCGCAAAGGCCGAGCAGCTCTGATAGGGGCTGTCCCCATAACCGGTGGGGCTCAGCGGCAGGATCTGCCAGATCTTCTGGCCCGCTGCGGCCAGAAAATCCACAAACGTTTCCGCTTCCGTTCCGAAGCAGCCAATTCCATAGGGGCCGGGCAGGCTGGACACCGGCATTAAAATTCCACTTTCACGCATGATGTACCTTCCTCATTTCGTTCGGATTTCGGTTATTTCCTATCATAACATAACCGCAGACTATTTTCCACAGGCAAAAATCGTGGTATACTTGTTTCTATCAAACAAAACCCTCTCCGTCAGCGCTCACGCGCTGCCACCTCTCCCGAAGGGCGAGGTCTTGGCATAATCTCAAAAACGGCCAAAAGCTCCCCCTTTGGGGGAGCTGGCGAGCGAAGCGAGACTGAGAGGGTCAGGAGGACACCATGCAACCCACTCAAAAATATTACGAGGCCGATGCCTACCGCACCGAGGCGGCAGGGCGCATCCTCGCGGCCGAGCCGGACGGCAGCGGCGGCGGAAAGATTGCGCTGGACGGCACGGTCTTTTACCCTGAAGGCGGCGGTCAGCCTGCCGACCGGGGCACCCTGACCCTTCCGGACGGCACAGTGCTGCACGTCACCGACGTCCACGAGCAGGGCGGCGTCATCTGGCACACCACAGATGCCCTGCCCGAAACCGCCGCCCCCGGCACCGCAGTGCAGGAGGCCCTTGACTGGGCCTGGCGGTTCGACAAGATGCAGCAGCACACCGGTGAGCACATCCTCTCCGGCATCCTGCACCAGATGTTCGGGGCCGAGAATGTCGGGTTCCACATCGGCACCGACGCGGTGCGGATGGACACCAGCGTCCCCATCTCCGCCGAGGGCCTGCGGGAGGCCGAACTTGCCGCCAACCGCATCGTCTGGCAGAATGTGCCGGTGTGCATCACCTACCCCACCCGCGAGGAGCTGGCCGCGCTGACCTACCGCAGCAAGAAAGAGATCGAAGGCCAGGTGCGCATCGTGAGCATCCCCGGTGCCGATGTCTGCGCCTGCTGCGGCACCCACACCGCCGCCACCGGCGCGGTGGGCCAGATCAAGATCCTGGCCGCCGAGAACTACAAAGGCGGCGTCCGGCTGAGCATCGTCTGCGGCGAGCGGGCCCTGCTGGCCGCACAGGCCATGCGCCAACGTCAGGCCGACATCGGTGCCCTGCTCAGCGCCAAGCCCAGCGAGACGGCCCACGCCGTCCACCGCGTCTTCGACGAGTACACGGCCCTGAAATTTGCCCACTTCGGGCTTTGCAGCCAGCTCTTTGAGGCGCTGGCCGCACAGACCGCCCCCGGCGAAGACGCCATCCGCATCGTGCCGGGGCTTGACCCGGACGGCCTGCACCGGCTGGCCGTCAAGCTCAGCGAGGCCACCACCGGCCTGTGCGCAGCCCTGACGGCCAATGAAAAGGGCACCGGCTACTGTCTGGCCAGAGCCGACGGCGATGTCCGCGCCCTGACCAAAGCCCTCAATGCCGCCCTGAACGGCCGCGGCGGCGGCAAGCCCGGCATCTGCCAGGGCAGCTGCGCCGCAGCACCCGAACAAGTTGAACGATTTTTGAAGGAGAACCACATATTATGAGAATGCGCTTCAAACCCTACGCCCACGATGAGCTGATGGCCGCCGATTTCCACGTCCACGAGCCCCTGATCTGGGGTGGCCGGTGGCACGCACAGTATGCCCGCCCGGAGCAGCCTTTTGTGCTGGAACTGGGCTGCGGCAAGGGCGGCTTTATCTCCCAGCTGGCCAGCGCCCACCCGGAGAACAACTACCTCGGCATCGATATCACCGACAAAGTCCTCATTCTGGCCAAGCGGAAGATCGAGGCCGCCTATCAGGAGGCGGGCCGCCCCATCGACAACGTCAAGATCATGAGCACCGACATCGAACGCATCAAGGGCGTCCTCACGCCGGAGGATACCGTGAGCCGCATCTACATCAACTTCTGCAACCCGTGGAGCAAGAATGCTTCCTCCAACAAGCACCGCCTCACCTATCCCCGCCAGCTCATCCAGTACCGCGCCTTCCTCGAAGACGGCGGCGAGATCTATTTCAAGACCGACGACGACGATCTGTTCCGCGACAGCCTGGAATACTTCCCCGCTTCCGGCTATGAGATCACCTGGAAGACCTTCGACCTGCACGAGAACGAGCCGGCATGGAACATCCGCACCGAGCACGAGGGGATGTTTACCGAGATGGGCATCAAGATCAAGGCCCTCATCGCCCGGAAGCTGCCCGGCGACGAGACCGTGACCTGGATCGAGCCGAAGGTGCTCAAAAAGATGGCGGCTGCCGAAGCCGCTGCCGCCGAGGCCGCTGCCCACGGGGAGACCGCCGATGCGTGACCCCTGTGAGCTGTGCGTGAACAATGTCCCGGACGAATACGGCACCTGTTATTGTGCACAGGGCGCCGCACTCGACGAGGACGAGATGGCACGGTATCTCTCCCGCAGCACCCGCGCCTGCCCCTTCTTTGAAGCGGGCGATGAATACAGCATCGTCCGGAAACAGAATTAACGGAGGTGTTCCCTTGCTTTCTTTTTTCGTTGATACCACCGTCTGCGGCTTTTCGCTGTATCAGATCTTCGCTTACTTCCTCATCTACTCCTGCCTCGGCTGGTGTCTGGAGGTCATCTACGCCGCCGTCACGACCGGCAATCTGATCAACCGCGGCTTCCTGAACGGCCCGGTCTGCCCCATCTACGGCTTCGGCATGGTCATCGTCCTTTTCGCCCTGACGCCCCTGTCGCACAGCCTGCTCCTGCTCTACCTCGGCGGCGTCCTCCTGCCCAGTGCGCTGGAACTGGTGGGTGGCTGGGCGCTGTACAAGCTCTACCACACCCGCTGGTGGGATTACAGCGACTACCCCTTCAACATCGGCGGCTACATCTGCCTGGAGTTTTCCCTGCTGTGGGGCGTAGGCACCCTCATCGTGATGAAGCTCGTCCACCCCATCATCGCCGATACGGTGGCCCTCATCCCGCCGCTGGTAGGCCTCATCCTGATGTTCCTGCTCTACGCCATCTATGCCGCTGACACCATCGCCACCGCCTTTGCTGCGTCCGACCTGGCCCGCGACCTGGATGCGCTGGAAAAGGTGGCCGACAGTATGCACGCGGTCAGCGACGCCATGACTGAGCTGCTGGGCACCAACGCCATGGCCATGGACCAGAAGATGGACGAGAGCCGTTTGCAGTTCAAGCTGGCGGCCGCCGAGGCCCGCGACAATGCGGCCAAGCTGAACGCCCGCGAGGCAGCCGCTGCCATGCGCGCCAAGGCCGACGAGGCCATGGAGGCCGCGAAGCGGGCCTCGCAGGATGCAAAGCTCAACGCCAGCGAAGCCGCCAATGCCGTCAAGCTGGCGGCCAAAGGCACAGCCGAGCGCACGGCCGAACTGCTCCGGCTGGAGCAGCTGGCCGAGGAGCTGCAGGCCCGCAGCGAGGAGCTTCGCTCTCGCACCCAGCGCGCCACCCCGCACTTCGGCAAGCACCGCATGCTCCGCGCCTTCCCCAAGCTGAAGCACGGTGCGCAGAACCGCTCGCTGGACACGCTGCGGGAACAGCTGAAGCGAAAATGAACCAAAAAAGGAGCGTTCCCCGCAAAAGGGAGCGCTCCTTTTTTCATAGTCCGATTCAGTTCCAGAGGTCTTCCGGGTACAGGCCGTCCTGCGTCTTCTGCGCGATGGCGGCCACGACGGTGGGCTTGTCCTCGCGGTAGGTCACGCCGAACCACTTGTCGCGGCTGTGCAGGATCTTCACGGTCGCCTTGCCCTCGTCGATGAGTTCGCTGATGACCAGCGGCAGGAAATACTCGCACTTGAGCGGGTTCTGTTCCAGATTCTCGGTCAGCCAGCCCGCAAAACGGCGCTCGGCCTCATCGAGGAAGCTCCGGCCGAAGCCCCACAGGTTCATGCTGACGGGGGCGTCCAGCGGCAGGTCGTGCCAGCTCGCGCCGCCGTCCTCGGTGTAGTGGATGCCGCCCTCGTATGTCTCGATGCGGGTGCGCTCGGTGACGCTGTGCAGGGTGCCGTCTGCGTTCGCGACGCAGACGCCGCGGGCAACGCTGCCGTTCTCGGAGACGGTGTTCTTCAGCAGGTAGCTGACCATGCAGTAGTCGTAGACCGTGCCGTCCGCGTGGGTGGACAGGTAATCGTAGATGACCTGGAACGCCTCCGGGCCGTAGTAGTCATCTGCATTGATGACCGCGAACGGGCCGTCGATGAGGTCTTTTGCCGCCAGGACCGCGTGGCAGGTGCCCCAGGGCTTGACGCGGCCCTCCGGGATGGAGAAGCCTGCGGGCAGCTCATCCAGCTGCTGGAATGCGTATTTCACGTTCATCACTTTGGCCACGCGGTCGCCGATGGCCTTTTTGAAGGTCTCCTCGATCTCGTGCTTGATGACGAAGATCACGGTCTCAAAGCCTGCACGGCGGGCATCGTAGAGGGAATAATCCACGATGACCTGCCCGTTGGGGCCTACCGGGTCGATCTGCTTCATGCCGCCGTAACGGCTGCCCATGCCAGCCGCCATGACCACCAATACCGGTTTGTTCATGTTCTGATACCTCCTGCGCAGTGCGCGTTTTCTGCCTTTATTATACTCCAAACGGCAGGCGTCAACAAGTGCCGTTCTGCATCGTGCGGGAACCCATGGATTCTGCCTCCCTGATGTGTTAAAATAGGGGCAGATCAGATCACGAATCGGAAGGGAGTTTTGTTCATGTACACTGCATCCTCCGCCCGCTATTCCACCCTGCCCTACCACCGCTGCGGCCAGAGCGGCCTGCTGCTGCCCGCCGTGTCGCTGGGGTTCTGGCACAACTTCGGCGATACCGCCCATTTTGAGACCATGAAGCAGCTCTGCTTCACGGCGTTCGACCACGGCATCACCCACTTTGACCTTGCCAACAACTACGGCCCCGCACCCGGCAGCGCCGAAAAAAATCTGGGCCGCATCCTGAAGGAGAACTTCCGCCCCTACCGCGATGAGCTCATCATCAGCACCAAGGCCGGCTATGAGATGTGGGACGGCCCCTACGGCAACTGGGGCAGCCGGAAGTATCTGCTGGCCAGCCTGGACCAGAGCCTGGAGCGGCTGGGGCTGGACTATGTGGACATTTTCTACCACCACCGCATGGACCCCAACACCCCGCTGGAAGAGACCATGGGTGCGCTGGAACAGGCCGTGCGCAGCGGCAAGGCACTGTATGCGGGCCTGTCGAACTACGACGGCCCCACGCTGGAAAAGGCCTGCGCCATTCTCACCGAGCGGCACGTGCCCTTCGTCCTCAACCAGAACCGCTACTCCATCTTTGACCGCACCATCGAGAAGAACGGCCTGAAGGAGACGGCCAACCGTCTGGGCAAGGGCATCATCGCGTTCAGCCCGCTGGCACAAGGCCTGCTGACCGACCGCTACCTGCACGGCATCCCCGAAGACAGCCGCATCCGCACCGACGGCCGCTTCCTGAAGGAATCCACCCTCACCGAGGAAAAGCTGGAGCAGATCCGTGCCCTGAACGCCATCGCCGCCGCCCGCGGCCAGACGCTGGCCGAAATGGCACTGGCCTGGATCCTGAAGGACGGCCAGGTCACGAGTGTGCTCATCGGCGCATCCCGCCCGGAGCAGATCTTAGACGATCTCAAGGCGCTGGACAACACCGCCTTCACCCCCGACGAGCTGCGCGCCATCGACGCAGCTTCGGGCTTCTGAGAAAGGACAAGTCCTATGAACAAGAAAACAGTCTGGATCACCGGCGCTTCTTCCGGCATCGGGCAGGAATTCGCCCGCCAGTACGCGCGGCTGGGCTTCCGGCTCATCCTGACGGCCCGCCGGAAAGACCGGCTGGACGCTCTGGCCGAAGAGCTGCAAAACCGCTATCATGTGCCCTGCCGCGTCCTCCCCGCCGACCTGGAACGCGACGTTGACTGCGAGGCCCTGTGCACCGTACTGGCCGCCGAGCGCATCGACCTTTTCATCAACAACGCGGGCTTCGGCACCTGCGGCTGCTTCCTCGACACCGACCCGGAAAAGGAGCTTTCCATGCTGCGGGTCAACGTTCTCGCCATGCACCGGCTGTTCAAGTTCGTGCTCAAGAAGATGGACCGGCAGGGTTCCGGCACCATCCTGAACGTGGCCTCCTCGGCGGGCCTGCTCCCGGCCGGGCCGTTCATGGCGGGTTACTACGCTTCCAAGGCCTATGTGGTCAGCCTGACGCGGGGCGTGGCCGAGGAGCTGCGGGAGCAGCACAGCCCGGTCTACGTCTGCGCGCTCTGCCCCGGCCCGGTGAACACCGAGTTCAACGACCGCGCTGACGTCGTCTTCGCGCTCAAGGGCATCTCGCCGGAGCTCTGCGTGGAGGAAGCCATGCGCGGGATGCTCCGCCGCAAGACCATCATCGTGCCCTCGGCCCTGATGCGGGCCGCCACCACGGCCCAGAAGCTCGTGCCTGCACCGCTTCTCATGCCCATCCTCGCCCGGCAGCAAAAGCGGAAGCTGGGCCGGTGATTGACTTTTGTCCGCCGACACGATACACTAACGTCAGACACGCACCGCCTTCCGCATGGTTTGGACGGCGGTGGAACATCATGCTATTGCAGGAGGAATTTTTCCATGAAGATCGCACTCATCAACGAAAACAGCCAGGCTGCCAAGAACGGCCTCATCGAAGCAGCGCTGAAGAAGGTCGTGGAGCCCATGGGCCACGAGGTGGTCAACTACGGCATGTATGCCGCCGACGACAAGGCACAGCTGACCTATGTGCAGTGCGGCATCCTGGCCGCCATCCTGCTGAACAGCGGCGCAGCCGACTATGTCATCACCGGCTGCGGCACCGGCGAGGGTGCCATGCTGGCGCTGAACAGCTTCCCCGGCGTCATCTGCGGCCATGTGGAAGATCCCGTGGATGCCTACACCTTTGCCCATGTCAACGATGGCAACGCCGTGGCCATGCCGTTCGCCAAGGGCTTCGGCTGGGGCGGTGAGCTCAACCTCGAATACTGCTTCGAGAAGCTGTTCGGCTTCGGCCACGGCCAGGGCTATCCCAAGGAGCGTGTGGAACCGGAACAGCGCAACAAGAAGATCCTGGACGGCGTCCGCGCCGCCACCTTCAAGCCTCTCATCGAGTGCCTGCAGAGCATCGACCAGGACCTGCTGAAGGGTGCCGTGGCCGGTGAGAAGTTCAGCGAGCTCTTCTTTGCTTCCTGCAAGGACGACGCGCTGGCTGCCTACATCAAGACCCTGCTGTAATTTTTGCCAAGGAGACGCACGATGAGCGCTTTGTATCACTTCAACGCAGCCGCTTCGGAGGTCCTGGAGCTGTTTCTGGAATCCGCCGTGCCCATGATCGCCGGGCTGGCGGAGGTCATCGGCCTGTTCATCATCGTCACGAGTCTGGTGCGGGCGACCTACCATTACATCCGTGCCTTCTTCTTCCACGACCGGTACGATTTCCACCACGAGATGAGCAGCGGCCTGACCACCGCGCTGGAATTTCTGATGTCGGCCGAGATCGCCAAGACCTTTCTGCTGCAAAACCTCGAATCCGTGGTGCCGCTGGCGGCCACGTTCGCGCTGCGGGCTTTGATGAGCCTGCTGCTGCACGTCGAGATGCGGGGCCAGCATAAGGCGGAGGAATGACCCACCCGCCGCCGGGCCGCGGCTTCGTCCAAACTTTTCCGGTCCATTTCCCACCCGGATTGTGAAAAACGTAAAAAATACGGTCTGGCACTTGACACTTTGACCAAAACGCTCTATACTCGTGCCATCGAAAGCAAAGGCGCTGACGGAAGCAATTCCGCCAGCGCTTTTTGTGTTTTCGGCAGAAGTTCGGACTTCTGTGCTTCCGGGGGAAGATCGAGGGCCTCCGGAGGGGAAGATCCGCGTTGCTGCGCAGATAGAGGGGCGCAGCAGCCGGAGTACGCAAGGCCGGTTCTGGTGGCCGGCCGCACAACAAATGGGGAGGTATCCAGTTATGTTCCGTTCCGTAGACACCTGCTGGGTGTTGGTGGCCGCGTTCCTGGTCTACTTCATGCAGGCGGGCTTCGCGCTGTGTGAGGCAGGTTTTACCCGTGCCAAAAACACCGGCAACATCCTCATGAAAAACATGATGGATTTCTGCATCGGCACCCCGTGCTACTGGCTCATCGGCTTCGGGCTGATGTTCGGCGGCACCAGCGCTCTCATCGGCGGGTTCGACCCGTTCATCCAGGGCGATTATTCCCATCTGGGGCTTGACATCCCGCTGTGGGTGTACATCGTGTTCCAGACCGTGTTCTGCGCCACGGCAGCCACCATCGTGTCCGGCTCCATGGCCGAGCGCACCAACTTCAAAGCCTACTGCGTCTACTCCGCCGCCATTTCGCTGGTGGTGTACCCCATCTGCGGCCACTGGATGTGGGGCGGCGGCTGGCTGCAGAGCATGGGCTTCCATGACTTTGCCGGTTCCGCAGCTGTTCATAACGTGGGCGGCGTCATCGCTCTGCTGGGCGCTGCGATGCTTGGCCCCCGCATCGGCAAGTACGACAAGAACGGCAACCCCCACGCCATCCCCGGCCACAACCTGACTGCCGGTGCGCTGGGCGTCTTCATCCTGTGGTTCTGCTGGTTCGGTTTCAACGGCGGCTCTTCCCTGAGCCTGGCCACCGATGAGGCCATGACCCTGACCGGTCTGGTCTGCTTCAACACCAACCTGGCCGCTGCTGTGGCCACCTGCGTGACCATGATCTTCACCTGGCTGCGGTACGGCAAGCCCGATGTCTCCATGACCCTGAACGGTTCGCTGGCCGGTCTGGTGGCCATCACGGCAGGCTGCGACGCTGTTTCTCCGTTCGGTGCCTTCATCATCGGCTTTGTGGCCGGTCTCCTGGTGGTCCTGAGCGTTGAGTTCTTTGATAAGATTGCCAGGATCGACGACCCCGTCGGCGCTGTCTCCGTCCACTTTGCAAACGGCGTCTGGGGCACCATCGCAGTCGGCCTGTTCTCCAACGGCGGCGACGGCGTGGGCAAGGGCCTGTTCTACGGCGGCGGCCTGAGCCAGCTGGGCATCCAGCTGCTGGGCCTCATCACGGTCGATGTCTATGTCGTTGTCGTGATGTTCCTCATCTTCAAGATCATCGACAAGACCATCGGCCTGCGCGTCCCCGCTGAGGTGGAGATCGACGGCCTGGACATCCACGAGCACGGTCTGGCTTCTGCCTACGCTGGCTTCTCCATCTCCGACGCCAACGCAGCCGCCATGACCCCCAACGAAAACACCGACCTCGGCGAGGACGACCCCGTCAAGGCTTCCGCAACGCAGATGTCTGCTGCGGTGCCGGTGGTGCGTGAGCCCGCCGTCATCCACGACGGCATCTACGACACCGGGATGCACAAGGTCTCCATCATTGCAAAGCTGTCCAAGTTCGACCAGCTGAAGACCGCTCTGAACGATCTGGGCGTCACCGGCATGACCGTGACCCAGGTGATGGGCTGCGGCATCCAGAAAGGCACCAGCGAGAAATACCGCGGCGTCCCTGTGGATTCCACCCTGCTGCCCAAGATCAAGGTCGAGGTCATCGTGTCCAAGATCTCGGTCGATGCCGTGGTCGAAGCCGCCAAGAAGGCTCTTTACACCGGCCACATCGGCGACGGCAAGATCTTTGTTTACAACGTGACCCGCGTGGTCAAGATCCGCACCGGCGAGGAAGACTTCGCCGCCCTGCAGGATGTGGAGTAAGTTCCACGATCTCTTTTCTCCGCTGTCCCCGCTTTTTGAAAGCGTGTGATAGATATTTTTCTCCTTTTCCTTTTTTCTGATCCAAACAGCAAAAACGATCCCCGGTTCCTTCCGCACAAGGGAGCCGGGGACCGTTTTCGTCTGCGCCGCTTTTTGGGTTGACAACCCCGCCCCGCTGTGTTATGTTGGAGCGGTCTCGAAACACATCATGGACCGGACGTCAACAATACAGGAGTTTTCTTCTATGAACAATTTTGATACGTTCCAGCGCGAAGCCAAAGCTGCCCTCCGGGTGGCGCTGCAATGGTTTTTTCTGGCGGTCCCCACGGGCCTGGTCTGCGGGCTGGTGGGCACCCTGTTCCACCTTTCCGTCGAGTACGTCACCGAGCTGCGGGCCGCACAGCCCTGGCTGCTCTTCCTGCTGCCCGCAGCGGGCCTGCTCATCACCGCACTGTACAAGATAACGAAGTGCGAGGGCGTGGGCACCAACAATGTCATCCGCGCCGTGCAGAGCGGCGAACCGGTCAGCATCCTGCTGGTCCCGGCCATCTTCCTGGGCACCGTGCTCACTCACCTGTGCGGCGGCTCGGCCGGCCGCGAGGGTGCCGCGCTGCAGATGGGCGGCAGCATCGGCTGGAACCTCGGCACCCTGCTGCACCTCAAAGACTACGACCGCCGCACTGCCACCATCAGTGGCATGGCCGCGTTCTTCTCGGCCCTGTTCGGCACCCCGCTGGCCGCGGCCCTCTTTGCCATGACCATCGAGGATGTGGGCCTGACCTTCACCTCGGCTTTTGTCCCGGCCTTCACCTCGGCCCTCATCGCCTACGGCTGCTCGCTGACCTTCGGCATCGCGCCCACCCGCTTTGCGCTCACCGCACCGGAACTGACGGTTTGGAACGCTTTCCTCATCATCCTGCTGGGCGTGGCCTGCGCGGCCGTCTCCCGGCTCTTCTGCGGCACGCTCCACTTCATGGAGCACACCGTGCCCAAGCGCATCCCGAACCCCTGGGTGCGGGTCCTGGCCGGCAGTGTGCTGGTCATCGGCTTCTCGTATTTCTTCGGCGTGGGGCGCTACAACGGTGCCGGCATGAACATCATCACCGCTGCCGTGGAGCAAGGCCAGGCCCTGCCCTGGGATTTTCTGTGCAAGATCTTCCTCACCGCGCTGACCCTCTCCTGCGGGTTCAAGGGCGGCGAAGTCGTGCCCAGCTTCTTTGTGGGTGCCACCTTCGGCTGCGCATTCGGCCCGCTGCTGGGCCTGCCCGCCGGGTTCGCGGCCGCCGTGGGCCTCGTGTCCGTCTTCTGCGGTGCCACCAACGCCCTCATCCCCTCCATCCTGCTGGGCTTTGAGCTGTTCGGCGGGGCCGGGCTGGAGCTCATCGCGCTGGGCTGCGGCATCTGCTACATGCTCTCCGGCCACCACGGTCTTTACAGCAGCCAGACCTTCGTCACCAACAAGCTGCGCGCGGAGTATATGTCCCATAAGTGGCGTGTACGAGTGAAAAAAGGGGAAGAATGAGCTTCCAGCCCTTGATTTTTCCCGAACGTCGTGCTACAATCAGCATAGTTTCATCCTGTTGAAAACGATGATGCGGACAAACCGAAGTCCCGACCCCTGCGTTGCAGAGAAGGCCGCCGCTCTGTTCAGAGTGTGCTGCAAGCGGCCCAGCGCACCCGGAGCTTCTACCACCGCAGAGTGCAGAGGCGAACCTCTGTCGGGTGCGCCCGTTACAGCACAGCGAGTGGTGCGGCCTGACCGCACAATTCGGGTGGAACCGTGGAACGCTTCTGGATCTTTCAGGCGCTTCATCCCGTGTATTGTTGCGGGGTGAAGCGCTTTTTGTTTTTCATTCTTTTCAGGTTCAAAAGGAGATTCATTATGAAGATCATTTACAAGGACGGCCATGTGGACGAGTGCCCGCAGGACCAAGAACTGCATGTCATCCGCCATACCGCTGCGCATGTGATGGCACAGGCCATCAAGCGCCTGTATCCGGAGGCTGACTTCGCCTTCGGCCCTGCTACCGAGAACGGCTTCTACTACGATGTCGATCTGGGCGACACCAAGCTCACCGACGAAGATCTGGCCAGCATCGAAAAAGAGATGCACAAGATCACCAAGGAAAATCTCGCCATCAAGCCCTTCATCCTGCCCCGCGCCGAGGCCGTGAAGCTGATGGAAGAGCGCCACGAGAACTACAAGATCGAGCACATGGCCGATCTGGCTGATGAGACCGAGTTCAGCTTCTTCCAGCAGGGCGAGTACGTGGATATGTGCATCGGACCCCACCTGACCTACACCAAGGCACTGAAGGCCTTCAAGATCACCCAGCAGTCCGGCGCATACTGGAAAAACGACAAAGAGAACAAGATGCTGACCCGCATCAACGGCGTGGCCTTCCACAACCAGGAAGAACTGGACGCCTGGGAGAAGGAGCAGCAGGAGGCCCGCGAGCGCGATCACCGCAAGATCGGCAAGGAGATGGGCCTGTTCATGACCGACGACCTGGTGGGCCGCGGCCTGCCCATGTTCCTGCCCGCAGGCTACACCGTCTGGCAGGAGCTGGAGAACTATATCAAGGCCAAGGAGCGCGCACGCGGCTATCTGCACGTCATGACGCCCTGCATCGGCACCGTGAACCTCTACAAGACCTCCGGCCACTGGGACCACTACCGTGAGAACATGTTCCCCGCCATGGAGATGGAGGGCGAGAGCTACGTTCTGCGCCCGATGAACTGCCCCCACCACATGATGATCTACGCAAATCATCCCCACTCCTACCGTGACCTGCCCATGCGCATTGGCGAGATCGCCCACGATTTCCGTTACGAGTCCTCCGGCACCCTGAAGGGCATTGAGCGCGGCCGTCACTTCTGCCAGAACGACGCCCACCTGTTCTGCACTCCGGAGCAGATCAAGAGCGAGGTCGCCGATGTCTGCAACCTGATCTTCGAGACCTACAAGGACTTCAACATCACCGATTATCGCTGCGTTCTGTCCCTGCGTGACCCCGCCGACAAGAAGAAGTACCACGACGACGACGCCATGTGGAACCACGCCGAGAACGCTCTGCGTGAGGTTCTGACCGAGCTGGGCATCCACTTCACCGAGGAGATCGGTGAGGCTGCCTTCTACGGCCCGAAGCTGGACGTCAATGTCAAGCCCGCTGTTGGTGCAGAGTACACCCTCTCCACCTGCCAGCTGGACTTCTGCCTGCCCGCCAAGTTCCACCTGACCTATGTGGACAAGGACGGCACCGAGAAGACCCCCGTCGTGCTGCACCGCGCCATCCTGGGTTCTCTGGACCGCTTCATGGCCTACCTGATCGAGGAGACCAAGGGCAAGTTCCCCACCTGGCTGGCCCCTGTGCAGGTCAAGGTCCTGCCCGTCTCCGAGAAGACCCTCGACTACGCCGAGGCCGTCACCGAGAAGCTGGTCGAGGCCGGTATCCGCGTGGCACTGGACGACGACAACCAGAAGATCGGCTACAAGATCCGCGCTGCCCAGCAGGTGGACCGTGTGCCGTATATGCTGGTCCTGGGTGCCAAGGAGGCCGAGGCCGGCAACATCTCCGTCCGTGACCGCAAGGGCGAGACCACCACGATGGATCTCGACGCCTTCATCGCCAAGGTGACCGACGAGATCAAAAACCGCACCTACAATGCCTGAGTTCTGAACAAAACCTATAAAGGGAGACCGCTTCTAGCCGGAGGCGGGCTCCCTTTTTGTTTCGAAGTTATTCTTTTTTCGTGCATTGTATTGCATTTTTCGTGCAAAGCACTATAATAATGGTGAAGGAGATGATTTGTATGGCAACAACTAATATCAGCATTCGGATGGACTCCGACTTGAAAGCACAGGCCGATGCCCTGTTCTCGGAGCTCGGCATGAACCTTTCGACGGCATTCAACATCTTCGTCCGGCAGTCCCTGCGGGATGGCGGCATTCCCTTTGAAATCAAAATGGATCAACCCAACAAAGAGACCATGGCCGCCATGCTGGAGGCAGAAAGGATTGCAAAGGACCCGAACGTAAAACATTATTCTGATGTAGAAGAGGCTCTTCGGGAGTTGAAGCGATGAACCGCGATATCGTCTGGACGAACCAATTCAAGAAGGACTACAAACTTGCTCTATAGCAGTTTGCGTTTTTAATGCACAAGCAACATCCGCAAACTGCATATCGCAAAGATGCCGTTTTGATTGGCACTATTTTTGAAAATTGCGATAAAACGGCATCTCGACGTTGATCTTCTGGATAATATCATCCGCACCTTATCGCGTGGAGAACCGCTCCCGGAGAAAAACAGAGACCATGCTTTGACTGGCGATTGGATCGGCCATCGTGAATGTCACATCCAGCCAGACTGGCTGCTCATCTACCGCATCGAAGACGATGTGCTCGTTTTGACTTTGGCTCGTACCGGCAGCCACAGCGATTTATTCAACAAATAATGCGAAACGAACAGCGCCGCTTTCCCATGACCGGGAGAGCGGCGCTGTTGTACTTCGAAATTAGGACATCGTTTTGGTCTTCTCGTCAATCAGCGAGAAAACCTTATCATAACCGCAACCTCTAAGTCGTGCTCTTTGCAATACGTTTCAAAATATTTTTTGTATTCCGACATTCTCTCACCGCCGGTTTCCAATCGTACGAAAAATGCCCCTACTAAAGTCATTTTTGAGCTTTCAGCAGAGGCATCATGTTTACAATTTGTTACTTCAGCAGATTGTTATCCGTAAAGTAGTCGATCCGCATGGACTTGCGGACATCGGCGAGGGTGGCGGCGGCGGTCTGTTCGGCCACGGCGCTGCCCTCCTTCAGGATCTCCACGACTTCCGGCAGGCGCTGCTCCCACTCCTTGCGGCGGGTGCGAATAGGCTCCAGTTCGGCCTGCATGACGGCGTTCAGGAACTTCTTGATCTTCACATCGCCCAAACCGCCACGCTGATAATGCGCCTTGAGCTCGTCGAGATTCTGGTACTCCGGCAGGAACTCGGCGAAGTGCTCCGGTCGGCTGAACGCATCCAGATAGGTGAAGACAGGGTTGCCCTCCACCTTGCCGGGGTCCTGCACCCGCAGGTGGCCGGGGTCGGTGTACATGGACATGATCTTCTTCTTGATGTCCTCCGGTTCATCGGACAGGTAGATGCAGTTGCCCAGAGACTTGCTCATCTTGGCCTTGCCGTCAATGCCCGGCAGGCGCAGACAGGCGTGGTTGGACGGCAGCAGGATCTCCGGCTCGGTCAGCGTCTCGCCGTAGACGACGTTGAACTTGTGGACGATCTCGCGGCACTGCTCCAGCATGGGCATCTGGTCCTCACCCGCCGGGACGGTGGTGGCGCGGAAGGCGGTGATGTCGGCTGCCTGGCTGATGGGATAGGTGAAGAAGCCGACCGGGATGCTGGTCTCAAAGTTCTTCTGCTGGATCTCGGCCTTGACGGTGGGGTTGCGCTGCAGGCGGGACACCGTGACAAGGTTCATATAATAGAAGCTCAGCTCGGTCAGTTCCGGCACCATGGACTGGATAAAGATGTGGGCCTTGGCGGGGTCGATGCCCACGGCCAGGTAGTCCAGCGCCACCTGCAGGATGTTCTGGCGCACCTTCTCCGGGTTGTCGGCGTTGTCGGTCAGCGCCTGCGCATCGGCGATCATGATGTAGATCTCATCGAACTTGCCGGAATTCTGCAGGCGGACGCGCTCTTTCAGGGAGCCAACGTAGTGGCCCACATGCAGGCGGCCTGTGGGGCGGTCGCCGGTCAAAATGATCTGTTTCATAACTAGTCTCCTTCTTTTTCAGGCCCGCCTTTGTACAACCTCTCCGTCAATGCTTCGCATTGCCACCTCCCCTGGTAGGGGAGGCTCTGGCGTATCCAGATCGTTCCCGGTTTTGCCAAGGGCATCCCTGTCCGGGGAGCTGGACGCCGCAGGCAGCCTGAGCGGTTCATCTTTTTATAAGTATATCCCCTGTGCATTTTTCTGTCAACAAAAGGGTCAAAACAAAAAGAAAAAGCGATGGAAAACTTCCATCGCTTTGCTGGCGCCTCTTGCCTGACTCGAACAGGCGACACCCTGATTAACAGTCAGGTGCTCTAACCGACTGAGCTAAAGAGGCATCTATATAAAACGGCGTAGAGCCGTTTTACTACTATAAAATGGTGACCCGTACCGGAATCGAACCGATGTTAAAGGCGTGAGAGGCCTCTGTCTTAACCGCTTGACCAACGGGCCATACGTCCATTTTGCATCGGGTGTTCGCTCCCGACTCGATTATTTTAGCACAGCAGCCGCTCTTTGTCAACAGGAAATTTCAAGTTTTTTCAAAAAATCAGAAAAACCTCCGGGCGCCCGTTTTCACGACCCCCAGCAGCACATCCAGATACAGCCCGACGACGCTTTCCACCTCGCCCATCTCCATGCTCTGGCGCTGGGGCAGACCGGCCAGCCGCCCGCTGTACAGACACTTGAGCTGGGGCATGGCCACGTAATCGTTGGGGCGCATGAGGGTGCTGTGCCGGGGCAGGTCCAGCGAGCCGCTCTTCTGCAGCACCTCACTGACGAACTGGGAGCAGAAATAGTGGCGGCGGCGGTTCCAGCGGATGTGCAGCGCGCAGAGCAGCAGCCCCACCGAGTTGAAGCGGTAAAGCTCGCCGTGGTTCATCATGTGGTCGGCGCGGCGCTTGGCGCGGGCATAGGCCTCATCCGTCACCTCCAGCGCATAGAGCGCACAGGGGATATTCTCCCGCAGCCGGAAGACGCCCCGGTTGAGGTATTCCCGGCTGGGCCCCGCCGGGAACATGGTGTAGCCGTTTTTCCGGGTGGAGCTGTACAGGGTGGTCAGGTCCTCATCAAAGGCAAGGGAGATATGGGTATACTCCGCCCCGGTCAGTGCGTACACCAGATTCGAAACCAGCGTTCCCGAACGGGTCAGAAAGATATAAAGCGTTTTCATGGATGTACCGGTTCTCCCCCAAAATTCCAGACTGTGGATGTGTTGATTTTACGTTGTTTTTACAGTATAACATAAACTAAGTTCCTTTGCCAGTGAAAAACGCGAAAAATCGGCGAAAATTTTTCTTCCACCGTTTGGAGGAGCCTTTCTGTCTGGAATACGGTTCCGCGTTTGATTTTATTGCATTTACCGGCGCACTTTCCGGCGGCAGCCCTGCCGCCCGGCCGCCTCCATTTGTTAAAGTTTTATCAAAATTTCGTTTTTGGAAAAATCTCTTTATTTTCTTTACCGGGAAGGGACTGTTTTTTCATGAAATGTCTGCAATTCCATCCGATTCTTAATGAAATTTGTTGTTTCTAACCGAAGGATTTGTCCTATTTGGTTGATTTTGGAGTCAGTTTATGTATAATGGTATACAGGAGAATACGCATCTGTATTTCTTCATCGCCCGCGCTGCCTTTTGGCTGAGGTGCGCGCGACGCGCGATCAGAATTTGATCTGAACGAAAGAAGAGGTATAAGTATCATGGCAAAGGTAGATCTGAGCAAGTATGGTATCACCGGCACGACGGAGATCGTGTACAATCCCTCTTACGAGCAGCTGTTTGAAGAGGAGACCAAGCCCGGTCTGGAAGGCTTCGAGAAGGGCCAGGTCAGCGAACTGGGCGCTGTCAATGTCATGACCGGCATCTACACCGGCCGTTCCCCCAAGGATAAGTTCATCGTCATGGACGAGAACTCCAAGGACACCGTGTGGTGGACCAGCGACGCATACAAGAACGACAACCACCCCGCTTCTGAGGAAGCCTGGAATGCCGTCAAGGAGATCGCAAAGAAGGAGCTGTCCAACAAGCGCCTGTATGTGGTCGATGCCTTCTGCGGTGCCAACAAGGACACCCGCATGGCCGTTCGTTTCATCATGGAAGTGGCCTGGCAGGCACACTTCGTGACCAACATGTTCATCAAGCCCACCGCTGAGGAGCTGGCTAACTTTGAGCCGGATTTCGTTGTTTACAACGCATCCAAGGCCAAGGTCGAGAACTACAAGGAGCTGGGCCTGAACTCTGAGACTGCTGTTATGTTCAACATCACCAGCAAGGAGCAGGTCATCGTCAACACCTGGTACGGCGGCGAGATGAAGAAGGGCATGTTCTCCATGATGAACTACTTCCTGCCGCTGAAGGGCATCGCTTCCATGCACTGCTCTGCCAACACCGATAAGGAGGGCAAGAACACCGCCATCTTCTTCGGTCTGTCCGGCACCGGCAAGACCACCCTGTCCACCGACCCCAAGCGCCTGCTGATCGGCGACGACGAGCACGGCTGGGATGACAACGGCGTCTTCAACTTCGAGGGCGGCTGCTACGCAAAGGTCATCAACCTGGACAAGGACTCCGAGCCTGATATCTACAACGCCATCAAGCGCAACGCTCTGCTGGAGAACGTTACTCTGGATGCTGAGGGCCACATCGACTTCGCAGATAAGAGCGTCACCGAGAACACCCGTGTGTCCTACCCCATCAACCACATCCAGAACATCGTCCGCCCCATCTCCTCTGCACCCGCAGCCAAGAACGTCATCTTCCTGTCTGCTGACGCATTCGGCGTTCTGCCCCCGGTCTCCATCCTGACCCCGGAGCAGACCCAGTACTACTTCCTGTCCGGCTTCACTGCAAAGCTGGCAGGCACCGAGCGCGGCATCACCGAGCCCACCCCCACCTTCTCCGCCTGCTTCGGCCAGGCCTTCCTGGAGCTGCACCCCACCAAGTATGCTGAGGAGCTGGTCAAGAAGATGCAGAAGAGCGGCGCCAAGGCTTATCTGGTCAACACCGGCTGGAACGGCACCGGCAAGCGCATCTCCATCAAGGATACCCGCGGTATCATCGATGCCATCCTGAGCGGCGCCATCAACGAGGCTCCCACCAAGAAGATCCCCTACTTCGACTTCGAGGTTCCCACCGAGCTGCCCGGCGTTGATCCCGCCATCCTGGACCCCCGCGACACCTATGCAGATGCTTCCCAGTGGGAAGAGAAGGCAAAGGACCTGGCTGGCCGCTTCGTCAAGAACTTCGCCAAGTACGAAGGCAACGAGCACGGCAAGGCTCTGGTCTCCGCAGGCCCCCAGCTGTAAGCTCTGACTCCCGCATTTTTCTTCTGAACTCCATATAAATGAGGCCCCCGCCGCGTGTTCATTGACCGAGCACACGGCGGGGGTTTTTGCGTTCCAGCGCAGGTAAACGAAGCGTCGGTTGCGTTTTGGAGCCGGGTATGCTATCCTGTCCTCAAAGGATGTGAACCGTATGAACGCCAAAGATTTCGGGGCCTTTCTGGCCCGGACCCGCAAGGCCTGCGGGCTGACGCAGGCCGACCTGGCCGCACAGCTGCATGTGACCGACAAGGCCGTCAGCCGCTGGGAACGGGGCGTCGGTCTGCCGGACATCAACACGCTGGAACCACTGGCGGACGCACTGGGCCTGACGCTCTCCGACCTGATGCACTGCCGCGACCCGCAGGTAGCTCCTCTGCCAAACGCCGAACCCACACTGGAAGATTTCCTGACCATGCTCCGCCGTCCGCACAGCATCGACTGGCACTCCGTCCGGGCCGCGCTGCTCTGCCTGAGCATTCTGCTGGCCGTCTGGGGCGTATGCTTCCACCCCGGTGTTCTTGCCGTTCACTGGCACGGCCTTGGCAATGGAGATTTCCGAGCGGACGGCTGGATGCAGTCTATCCTGATCTTTCCGTTGCTTCTGGCGCTGGAGTGTTTCTTCCTGAACCTTTGGCGTCTCTTTGAGCAGACCGGATATTTTCGCCACTGGGGCGAGTGGGATGCAGTCCTTACAAATTCGCTGGATCTTCTCTCCCTCGGTGTCCGCCTTGTAAAGTTCGCACTGGATTATTTCTTCTTTTTCTGCTGCGGGCTGACGGTGCCGTTTTGTGAGTTCCTCCTGATCGTGATGAATTGATCTTCCAGATACAAAATGAGCCTTTGCGTTTTCTGCAAAGGCTCATTTCTTATTTTTCCTCTTTACTTCGCTGCCTCGAACTCGGCTTCGATCTCCGCCGAGGGAGCCGGGGTGACCAGGCTGACGACAACGCAGACGACGAGCGAGGTCAGGAAGGCGGGCAGCAGCTCGTAGATGCCGAACACGCCGCCCAGCGGGCTGATGAGGTACTTCCAGACGAAGACCATCAGACCTCCGGCCAGCATCCCGGCCAATGCGCCCTGCCAGTTGCAGCGCTTCCAGAACAGCGCACAGAGCATCACCGCGCCGAATGCGCCGCCGAACCCGGCCCACGCAAAGCTGACGATGCCAAAGACGCTGGAATCCGGGTCGCGGGCCAGCACCACGCCCACCACGCTGACACAGACGATGGTCAGGCGGGCGGCGAACAGGCTCTGCTTCTCGCTGAGCTTGAGGTGCGCGAACTCCTGCAAAATGTTCTGGGAGACGCTGGACGCCGCTGCGAGCATCTGGCTGTCGGCAGTGGACATGGTCGCGGCCAGGATACCGGCCAGGATAAGGCCCGCCAGCACGGCGGCCAATGCGCCGTGGGCGCTGATGAGGCTGGCAATGCGGACGATGAGGGTCTCACTGGTCGAGCCGCTCAGGAACTCCAGCGCACCCGCCCTGGTCATGCCGAGGCCCACCATGCCGATGACGATGGAGGCCGTCATGGCGATGACCACCCACACCGAGGCGATGCGGCGGCTCAGGACCAGCTTTTTCTCGTCCTCAATGGCCATGAAGCGGAGCAGGATGTGGGGCATTCCGAAGTAGCCCAGACCCCACGCCATGGTGGACACGATGTCCAGCAGGCTGTACGAGGTGGCCGTGTTGGTGTCCGCATTGTGGCTGGCCAGCATGGTCAGGTAGCCGGGCAGGCTCTGCGCATTGGCGACCACAGCGTCCCAGCCGCCTGCCACGCCCACGCCGTAGACCAGCACGGCGATGAGCGCCAGCGACATGACGATGGACTGGATGAGGTCGGTGGTGGTCACGGCGCGGAAGCCGCCCAGGATGGTGTACCCCACGATGACGAGAGCCGAGACCAGCATCGCCGCCATGTAATCCACGCCGAACAGGCTGTGGAACAGCTTGCCGCAGGCCGCAAAGCCCGATGCCGTGTAGGGCACAAAGAAGACGATGATGATGACCGCGCCCAGTGCATTGAGCAGGTTGCGCTGGTCATGGAACCGCAGCGATAAAAACTGCGGCACCGTGATGGCGTTCAGGTTGGCCGAGTACCGCCGCAGCCGCCGGGCCACGATGAGCCAGTTCAGCCAGGTGCCCAGCGCCAGGCCGATGGCCGTCCAGCCGGGGGACGCGATGCCGCTCAGGTACGCAAGGCCGGGCATTCCCATCAGCAGCCAGCTGGACATATCGCTGGCCTCGGCGCTCATGGCCGTGACCAGCGGGCCCATCTTGCGGCCGCCCAGGTAAAAATCGGTGCTGTCGTTGTTGGACTTGCTGTAGGCAAATCCAACGAGCAGCATCGCCGCCAGATAGACAACGATGGTAACAATGATACAGAGATTGCTCATATTCCTTTCCTCCTCTACTTTCCCATTTGGAAGGATGTTCTGATTTTACCACAGTAAAGCATCAAAGTGCAAGGTTTTTTGAAAACTTCGGCCCTATTGGCAAAAAGTCCGCGTCCGGCGCACAGAAAACCCGCAAAACGACCACAGAGCGCCCGCCGTTCCCCGCTCCACTCGCGCTCCTTCTGCGGGGCGGAACGGCCCGGCACAACAAAACGCCCGGTTCCTGTGCGGCACCGGGCGTTTTGTCTTTATGGAGAAATGAAAATGATGAAGGTGGATGGCTGTTTTCAGTTCTTCCTGGCTTCGCCTTCGGGGAAGATGATCTTGTTGACGAAGAAGAAGATGATCATCGAGATACCACCGTTGAGCACGGTGGTGCCGATGTTGTAGATGAAGTCGGGCACCAGCAGACCGGCCACCGCGACCCAGATGCAGTTGATGGAGTTGACGATGCAGGTGATGACGCAGAAGGCCAGCACGTACCAGCCGATCTGCTT
Source organism: Faecalibacterium sp. Marseille-Q3530 (assembly GCF_017377625.1). Classification (NCBI taxonomy): domain Bacteria; kingdom Bacillati; phylum Bacillota; class Clostridia; order Eubacteriales; family Oscillospiraceae; genus Faecalibacterium; species Faecalibacterium sp. Marseille-Q3530. The sequence continues at coordinate 39,197 of NZ_JAFREH010000016.1, forward strand.
GGCCAGATTGCCCTTGCTGCGGAACACAAAGCTGCGCTGGATGGGGAAGTTGATGCACTCGCCCACGATCATGGCGACCATGTAGGCGCAGAAGTAGGGCAGGCCGCCGTGGGCAGCGTCATAGCCGAGGATGTTCCACTTGAAGGTCTCGCCGAAGAGGGTGATGTCGATGCCCGGCCAGCCGAAGTCCACCACCGGCAGGCTTGCAAAGGCCTTGGGCAGGAATTGCAGCAGCAGGTACTTGAACACCGTGATGAGGTTGGAGACGATGACGAACAGACCGCCCTCACGCACCCACTTGGCAGCGGCGGGGTGCTTGGCCGCAAAGTTGTTCCAGAAATTCATAGCAGTTCTTCCCTTTCAGCTGTTTTTCAGGCGTTTTTCCATCGCGCCGTTCTGGGCGATGTTCTTCACAGCCTCCACGAGGACCCGCAGCAGACCGATGATCCAGAAGCCCTGCGCTTCCATCACGATGCCGTCCACCATGCCCATGCTGATGGCGCCGTTGGTCATCTTGGCCAGCGCGCGCAGCGGCATGTTGTACTGGAACAGGATGTTCAGGTCCGGCTTGCCGCGCTGGATGCTCCGCTTGAGCAGCAGGCCCAGCACCGCCGCCACGAGCCAGCCCAGCGGGCTGCGGCCGTGGCCCAGCTCGCCCAGCGTCATGTTGCGGTCGATCCGGATCTTGTCTTCCGGGATGGGACGGCCCAGCAGGGCGGCGAACTCGGCATCCGGAACGCTGGTGATCTCGCCCGTCCTGTAATGGGGCAGATCCACGCTCTGATAGGGGTCCGGCGCACCGGAACCCAGCACCACGACCTCCGCCGTCAGGCGGATGTCGGCGCTGGACGCGCCCACGCGGAGCTGATAGCTGCCGCCTTCGACCTCCCAGCTGTCGGTGGCCATGTTCCAGTAGCGGTAGGCCTTATCGTCCAGCGGGATGGAGACGGTCTTGCTCTCGCCCGCTTCCAGCCAGACCTTGGCAAAGCCCTTGAGCTCCTGTGCGGGGCGGAAGACTTTGGCGTCGGGCTTGGCGACGTAGAGCTGGACGACCTCGGCACCGGCGCACTTGCCGGTGTTGGTCACGGTCAGGGTCACGCCTTCCGGTGCGGCCTTGAGGTCTTTGTAAGCAAAGGTGGTGTAGCTCAGGCCGTAGCCGAAGGGGAAGGCCACGGGTCTGCCCGCCGTCTCAAAGTAGCGGTAGCCCACATACAGGCCCTCGCGGTACTGGACGGTGCGGCCCTCGCCTGCGAAGTGGTCTTTCACCGGGGAATCGCTGTAAGCATTGGCCCAGGTCTCGGCCAGCTTGCCGCCGGGGCAGACCGTGCCGGTCAGCACGTCCACCAGAGCGCCCGCACCAGCCTGACCGCCCAGGCAGCCGTAGACCAGCGCCTTGCAGTCTTTGAGCCACGGGGTCTCCAGCGAGGAGCCTGCGCTGAGCAGGACGACCACGTTGGGGTTGACGGCAGCGACCGCAGCCAGCAGATCCAGCTGGTTCTGTGCCAGCTTCATGTCCATCCGGTCGAGGCCTTCGCTCTCCTTGATCTCGTCCAGACCCATGCAGAGCAGGACGACGTTGGCGTTTTGCGCCAGCGCGACGGCTTCCTTCTTCAGATCCTCGTCGGCCTTGCCCTGGCGGTCAAAGCCCTGGGCATAGCCGACATTGGTCAGGCCGCTCTCGGTCAGGCAGTCCAGGAAGGAATCCACCTGGATGGAGTTGACGGCGCTGGAACCGGCGCCCTGATAGCGGGGCGTCCTGGCAAAGTCACCGAGGACAGCGATTTTCTCGCCTTTCTTCAGCGGCAGCAGCGCGCCCTCGTTCCGGAGCAGAACGATGCTCTGGGCAGCGGCGCGGCGGGCCAGTGCATGATGCGCAGCGGCGTCAAAGGTGCGGGGTGCCTTTTCGACGGCGGCCTTGGTGTCGAGTACCAGTTCCAGCAGCTCGTCCAGCCGGGCGTCCACATCGTGTTCCGAGATCTTGCCGCTCTCCACGGCCTTCATCAGCTCGCGGACGGAATCGTCGCCGGGGAACGGCATCTCCAGCGTGGAGCCGTTCTTCACGCCCAGTGCGTGGTCGTTGGAGCCGCCCCAGTCGGTGACGACTGCGCCGTCGAAGCCCCAGTCCCGGCGCAGGATATCCTGTAACAGGTGGGCGTTCTCATTGGCGTAGGTGCCGTTGACGAGGTTGTAGGAGGACATGATGGTCTTGGGCTTTGCCTCTTTGACCACGATCTCAAAGCCGGTCAGGTACAGCTCGCGCAGGGTGCGCTCATCCACGATGGAGTCGCTGGCCATGCGGCGCAGCTCCTGGCTGTTGACGGCAAAGTGCTTGGGGCAGGCCGCGATGCCGTTCTTCTGGATGCCGCGGACGTAGCCTGCGGCCATCTTGCCCGCCAGATAGGGGTCCTCCGAGAAATACTCAAAGTTGCGGCCGCACAGCGGGCTGCGCTTGATGTTCAGGCCGGGGCCCAGCAGCACCGAGACCTCCTGTGCTGCGGCCTCTTCGCCCATGGCCTCGCCGACGGCCTCGCCCAGGGCGGGGTCCCAGCTGTTGGCCACGGTGGCCGAAGTCGGGAAGCAGGTGGCCGGCACACTGGGGTTCAGGCCCAGGTGGTCTGCCGCACCGGCCTGCTTGCGCACACCGTTGGGGCCGTCCGACAGGGTGATGGACGGGATGCCCTTGCCCGGCAGGGCGCGGGTGTCGAACACCGTGCCGCCGGACAGCAGCGCACATTTCTGCTCCAGATCCAGGCTGTTGATGATATCTGTGTGTTTCATGGGTCTCTCCTGACAATCAAAAAATGGGGCGGGCGTTTGCCCGCCGCCCCTTCTGTTCCTATGTGTTGATCAGACGGTTTTTGCGTCCTCTTTCTTTTTGCGGAAGCGGAGGATCGTCAGAACGACCAGAACCGCGATCAGACCGCCGCAGACACCATCCACTGCGTAGATGACCTTCTGGTAAGGCTCGACCTTTGCCAGATAGCGGCTGCCCGGCATACCGCCGTTCATCGTTTTGGAGTTTGCAATGGTGTACAGGATGTTATGGATCGCTTCACGACCGTAGTGGTAGTCTGCAACGTCATCCTTGTTAAAGGTGTACCGTGCGCCAGCGGGCAGGTTCGTCAGCTTTCCGTCTGCACCGGCCCGAATCATCTGACCTGCATCCATGAACACGCCGGTATTTGCATTATCGGTGATAATGAAGCCGTGGAAGCCCCACTCATTGCGGAGGACACCGGTAACAAGGTTGTAGTCGCCGCCGGCCCATGTATAGCCAATGCGGTTGAAGGAAGTCATAACGCCGGTCACGGACGGGATTTCTCTGGTGGCATTGCTGTAAGTGCCATCGCCGTTGTCCTTTGCGTAATTCATCTGGACGTCATCGGTCTTGATGCACATTTCAAAGGGTTCCAGATAAATCTCGCGCGCAGCCTGTTCGTTCAGGAAGGTTGCAATACTGAACTGTCCCTCGCGGTCGCCGCGGTGGTTTTCCTGATCGTTGACGGCAAAGTGCTTGACAAAGACGTACATACCACGGGAAGCTACGCCCTTGCACTCAAGAGAAGCGATATGACCGCCGACAAACGGGTCTTCCGAGTAATACTCGCTGTTACGGCCGGAGAATGCAGTGCGGTGCATATTGACAGCCGGAGCATACCAGCCATCAACATTCAGATAGTAGGATTCGTCGCCGATGTTTTCGCCATAGTGGTAGGCCAGATCATCGTTGTAGGTCTGTGCCAGAACGATCACGCCGCAGTGCGTGATGTTGCCCTTGAAGTAGAAGTTTCCGCTTGCATCAACGCCGTAGTTGACCAGGCCGGTGGCAGCGTCGCGGTCGGTCGCGGCGGGTTTATCAACAGACTTGATAGCAGAAGTGCCGTAACCAGACTGCGTAATCAGGGTCTGGTAATCACTGGGAGTCAGCTGGTCGAGCAGGTCATCCCATTTGGGGTCGTTGTAATCCAGACCGCGCATATCGATCAGACCCAGACCGTTGTCCTTGCCATAAACGATCTCATCAGTCAGGGTAGAGGGGTCGGTGGGATTCAGAGAGTCGAAGGAATCCATCTGTGCGAGGTCTTCGTTGCTGATTGTCTTGTAGTAGGTGTAGGAAGCCGGATTGCCGTTCGCATCCGTACCGTTGATGTCGTTGCCCCAAGTGCTGATCTGGTCGCTGACTTCACCATCGGTAGTCGGCCAAGTGCCCGTCCAGTCATTGCGGGAGAGATACTGCAAGTCGCCGTTTGCATGGTCGAGCTGATTGGTGATCTCCACACCAGTCGTGGTGTCGAGCTTGTAGGTCGTGGTATCCACGGTGCCGTTTGCCGGGGTGTAGGTTGCAACAAAAGCAGTGTCGCCGTCGGAGGTCATGCCGTCTGCCACGGTCTTGCCCTTGGCAGAGAGGATGTTGTTGACTGCTTCGTGTGCGTTTTTGGCTGCGGTGATATAATAATCGCCCGCATCCAGAATGTAGGTCTTGGCATTGACGTAGTCGTAAGACTTCAGCTGCTCCTGATCAAAAGTAACCGTTACGGTTTCGCTTGCGCCGGGAGCCAGCTCTGCAGTTTTGGCATAGCCCACCAGCTCCACAGCAGCCTTTTCCACCTTGTTTGCCTTGTCGTAATCGGTATAGGGGCTCTGTGCATAGACCTGTACGACATCCTTGCCAGCCACATCACCCGTATTGGTGACCTTGACAGTCACGGTGCAGGTATCGCCATCCCAGCTGGTATCGTAATCAGACCACTCAAAATCCGTGTAGGACAGGCCGTATCCAAAGGGATACATCACAGCATCCGCATAGTTGTAATCACCGGCATTGCCCTGACCCAGCACCTTGTCCTCGTAGCGGGTCTCGTAGTAGCGGTAGCCAACATAGATGCCCTCTTTGTAGCTGACGTAGTTGTACTTGGTCAGGCTGCCGTCCTCGTCATAGTAGGCAAAGTCGCCAAAGTTCTGGGCGGCAGGGCTGTTCATGGCATCCATCTCGTAGGTGTCCACGGTGCGGCCGGAAGGATTCACCTTGCCGGAGAAGATCTCTGCCAGAGAGCACAGACCATAATCACCCATAGCGGGAGCCGAAATGACGGTATGGATGCTGGGGTAATTCTTGACCCAGCTCAGGTCTAACGCTGCGCTGGAGTTCAGCAGCAGCACCACATCGTCAAAGTTGTCGTTCAGATACTGAAGGATCTCCAGTTCCGTAGAATCCGGCTCCAGATAAGTCTTGGTCTTGTCCTCTTCCACATCGGTGTGGTTGTACATGGAGCGGGGCATATCACGGCCTTCGCCCGCCACACGGCTGAACACAAAAACAGGAACCGTATTCTTCATGGAATCGGTCAGACCTGGCTCTGCTTTCATAACAGACAAGGGGCATTCGTTGATGGAAAAGTCCTCGTCATCACCGTAGGAAACGGAACCAACGCCCAGACCGTAGTCCTTGCCGTTGCCTTCGGAATAAAACTTCCAGAGCGCTTCATTAACGCCAAAGCCTGCATCTTCAAAAGCAGTTTTCATATCGACCTTATTGCCGCCAATGTAGCTGACTGCCGAATGGCTGACAAAACTGAAGGTCGTATCCGTGCTGTACGGCATCTTTCCCGCATCGTTCTTCAGCAGAACGATACCCTCGGCGGCGATCTTCTTATTCAGAGCGATCTCATCCTCAACCAGCGCAGCCTCTGTATCAAAACCGGGCTTGCTGTATTCCATATTGATGCCTTCGGTCTTTGCCTTGCTGTTGTCGATGCCGCCGCTCTTCAGACCCAAAATGCTCTGCACGCTGCTGGCATTAGGCGGGATCAGCACATTGGCTGCAACTATACCGCCCGCCAATGCGACACACAACACACCCGAAACGGCAGTTTTGATGATCTTGCCCATCATCTTACCGTCCTTCTTTTTCTGTGCCATAACTGTTAACTCCTTCTCTTTTGGGTACACGACCCGGTTCATGGCTGTTCTCAGGAGTGCGTCCACTCCTTTGCTTGATGTCATTTTATCATATAAACCGCAAAACGAACCGTTCTCCGCACAACCTGTCGTTTTGGATGCACAATTTGCAAAAAGTCTCAAATTGATTTCAATTTTTATTGTGCTAATACACAAACAAGAGGCGGCGTTATTTGTGCAAGATGCCATACCCTCTCCGTCCGTGCTGCGCACTGCCACCTCTCCCGAAGGGCGAGGTTTTATGCGTGCTTTCAAGCACAACAAAAGCTCCCCCTTTCGGGGGAGCTGTCGAACGAAGTGAGACGGAGCGGGTCGTCATTTTTCTTTGGGCATGGGCATCAGCAGCCGCACCGTGAACCACCGGTTCTCCCAATGGACGGTCATGCTGCCGCCGTGCTGCTGCGCCACCGAACGCAGGCTCTTCAAATCGTAGCCGCCGTGGGCGCTCTGCGCGGGCAGACCGTCCGCCCCCAGCTCCACCGGCTGGGCGCAGTAGTTCTCGAAGCGGAACATCACGAACCCGTTCTGGACATAGACCGCCGTCCGGATGAGCCGTTTTTCGGGGTCCGGCTCTGCGGCGCAGCTCTCGATGGCGTTGTCCAGCGCGGTGCCCACGATGGTGCAGATCTCCCGCGTGGTCAGAAACCCCAGCGCCCGGCCGTCGGCCACGCTGGTCATCCGGATGTTCTTCTCCTGACAGTCCATGCTTTTGGCCGTCAATAAGGTATCCAGCACCGGGTTGCCGGTCTTGTTCTCGGCCTCATACTGCAAAATGCCGGACTCCATCCGGGCCAGCGCCGCGTCCTGCTTGGCGCGGTCCCGCTCGGCGCGGATGTCGGCGATCTGCACCTTCAGCTCATGATACCGCCGGTTGATGAGCTTGATGCCCTCTTTGCTCCGCTTGTACTGCTCGTACTGACGGTGGAGCACACTGTCCATGGCGGTCAGCTCCTTGTGGAGCGCCTCTTCCCGCAGCTGCTCGTGCTCAACGGTCAGGATCAGAACGCCGCAGAAATCCACCAGCGTCCGGATGTAGAAAACGCTCATGGTCACTTCCCCGTTCAGGAAGTTCAGGTTGCTCACGGCAAAGGCCGTCGCCGCCATGACGACGGCCACCAGAGCCGCCGTATTGCTGACGTCCAAATGTCCGGTCGGGTGGGGGCGCTTGCGCTCCAGCCCGTACATCACCCCGAACAGACCGCTGTAGACCGACAGCAGCAGGAACAGCGCCATCGGCTCTCCCACGCCGTGCTGCGGAAAAATGGTGCAGTGCAGCTGCCACTCGACGCTGGCCGCAAATTCGGCCAGAATGAAGCTGCGGGCGCAGTCGTAGGCTGCTTCCAGCCAGTTTTCTTCCCGCGTGATCCAGAGGTAAAGGTACTGCATCCCCACTGCGATGCCCATGCAGGGGACCCACCACGCAATGGGCACTTCGCCGGTCGCTTCCAGAAAAACGCCCAGCATCACGGCCAGCAGCCCGCTGGCGGCCAGGGTGATCTTCCGCGCAAAGCGGGGCGGGCGACTCTGGGCATACAGGACGACGGCCAGCCACTCGGCCAGCGCCGTGTACAGGCGCGGGATATCCGGCAGTGCCGTCACAGACCGTCACCCCCGATGTAGTCGGTCAGGGCTGCCAGAAAGCTCTTCCGCTTGGGGCGGCTGACCTGCAATTCATAAGGCCCCACCTCCACCGTGTTCTGCTGCACAGCCTGCACCTGGGCCAGATTGACCAGATACCCGCTGTTGCAGCGGGCAAAGGGCCGGTCGGCCAGTTTTTCTTCCAGCGCCTTGAGCGCGCCGGGAGCCGCAAAATCGCCCTCCTCGGTGTAGAAATGCACCCGATGGCCTTCGCTTTCGATGTAATAAATGCGCGAGGTATCCAGCCGCCGCAGGCCGCCCTCCACCGGCACCGCCAGATAGTGCCGGGTGCGGCGGCGCAGCTGTGCCTCTACCTTTTGCAGCTGCTGCGAAAACGCAAAGTACGGCACCGGCTTGAGAACGTAATCCAGCGCCCCCACCGCATAGCCTTTGATGGCATACTGCGCCATGTTGGTGATGAAGACGAGCATCACATCCGGGTCCAGTTCCCGGATGCGCCGGGCCGTCTCCATACCGTCCAGATGCTTCATCTCGATATCCAGAAGGATCAGGTCATAGGCCGGGCGGTAATCCTCCAGGATCTCCAATCCGTCCGCGAAGGTCTTCACCTCAAACGCGGTCCCGTATTGCCGGGTGTACCGCTGAACGTATCCCATCAGCTGCTCCCGGATCTCCGCTTCATCCTCCACGATGGCTACCCGTATCATTTGCCGCACCCCCCCCGCTTCTGGTTCCCCGGCCGGGCATCCAGCTCCGGCCCGGCATCTCATTTTATTATACAAAAGCGGAACCGTTTTTGCAAGGAAAGCAGGCTGTGCAAACCTTGCGCAGAAAAGCCCCTGATTCGGGCAAATGTGCAAACGGTGTGCAGAAAGTGTGCAGCCGCTTTCTTATATAGAAAAAGAGCGTCGAATCTCATGATTCAACGCTCTTTTATTGGTGCAGTAAAGCAATCCAAATCCGAACCATTTTCCTTTGATGCGGCTTGGGCCGCTTCCTCAAACGTGATGGTCTGTGTCCCTTCTTTATAGTTAAAGGTTATCAAAACCTTATCATCGTACAGATAAATCGAATTGATGAACGTATCCACCAACGCTTGCCTCTGGTCTTTCAGGCTCATGTCCAGTTTACGGAAGCGCATCAGCCAGAAACGGATAAATTCCTCTTTGATTTTTGGCTTTGCCAGCTTTTCTTCCGCAATGCGGGCTTCAAGCTCACGCTTGGTTTCTTCGAGCTGTTCCAACCGTTCCTTGGTGGAACTGGTGAGGATTCCGGCTTGAATTGCGTTGAGCATATTCTGGATACCCGATTCTGCATCCCGGAGCTGTTTCTCATAGAGAGGAAGGTTGGTGTTCTCTCGGTCTTGCAGCTCCATGACCTTGGCGATAATGGATTCCATGGCGGCATCGTCCCGGACAAGCTGCATGGTCTGGTTCACCACCAGATCTTCCAGCCACTGTTTGCGGACAGTTTTCTTCTTGCAGCCCTTCTTCTTTTTGGCCGTGGCACATTTATAGTAGCGGTGGACTTCTCCCGTCCGGCTTGTGCCGCTTTCGCCAAACATCAGCGCACCGCAGCAACCACAGTGCAGCTTGGTTGTCAGCAGGTAATCGTCCTCTGCCTTTCTTCGGGCAGGGGCTTTCTTGTTTTTGGCAATCTTTTCCTGCACATCATCGAACAGTTCCAGCGGCACGATGGGCGGAATCGCATCCGGCACGACCACATCCCGGAATTTCAGTTCTCCGATATAACGCCGGTTTTTGAGCATGTGCTCCACGCTGTTGTAAGTAAATTCGCCTCCGACCGGGTTCTTGATGCCGTTTTCATTCAGCCAGTCCCGAATCTCTTTCATCGTGAGGCCATCCCGATACTTCGTGAACGATTCCAGCACGAAAGGGGAGGCAAGCGGGTCGATGTGAAATTTCCGCTCGGAATCCAGCGTATATCCAAACGTTCCACGACCACCGTTGCAGCGGCCTTTCAGGATGTTCTCTGTCTGTCCACGGACAACCTTTTCGGCAAGGTCGGCAGAGTAGTATTCTGCATAGCCCTCCAGAACCGATTCCAGAATGATACCCTCTGGCCCCTCGGAGATGATCTCCGTAGCCGACATGAGCTTGACACCGTTCTTCTTCAGCTGGGTCTTATACCGGGCACTGTCGTAGCGATTCCGGGCAAAGCGGTCAAGTTTCCAGACCAGAACAATATCAAACAGCTTCTTGTCGCTGTCCTTTATCATCTGTTGGAATTGAGGGCGATTATCCGTCTTGGCAGAGATGGCGCGGTCAATGTAGTGCTTGACGATAGTGATGTCATTCTTTTCGGCATAGGCCGTGCATTCACGAATCTGGCCTTCGATGGATTCTTCGCGCTGGTTATCACTGGAATAGCGGGCGTAGATCACAGCGGTCATGGCAAGCACCTCTCTTTACACGTCATTGAACGGTGGAGCGTTCTTTCAAAGCACTGTTTCGTATAATGTATATACCATGTTTTGATGGAGAAATCAAGACTTTTTATTATCTTCAGTTTTTCTTTTTGAACAATTGACCCAACAGCCACCCCTCTCGTTGAAATGAGGTGACTGTTGGGCCGACTTGCTCGGATTCCTTTATTCTTCGTTTAGCTGGACGATGGTATTATAAAAGATTTTGTTTGGAATAACGACTTGAAGAACACCCTTTTTCAAAAGTGCTTCTATGCGTTTCATGACATACCAGTCACTTACCGGCGCAGAAATCGCTTTTAATACGTCTGCGGTAAGTTCACCAACCGAAATAGGAATTCTCGATACTAAACTAATAATTCTCTGGTCGAAATAATCTATGTTAACGCTTTTAACATCGTTCGCATGCCAAATACGCATGGAGGTGTTTTCGTTTAATAGCTTTCCCCATCTTTTGGCATACTCAGTAATAGTTTCTTCCGTCAAATACTTTTGTGAGATCTTATCGGTTTTCCCTTCCATAAATTCTTTCAGACCTTCTCTGGATGCAAGCAAAATTCTATTTGTACCATACTTTGCTGCATAGTAACAAATATAATAAATGCCGCACCAACAATCGGCAGAACTCCTGACCCAAACACGCAGTGGCTTATGATTTATCATATCACATTGAACCGCATTCGCTGTACCATGATATTTCGACCACAGTTGTCTAGCTTCAATTTGGCTGTCAGGATAATATTCTGAAAGGCAATTCACGAATTGTTTGCAACGATATTCTGAATCGCAAGCATATTGAAGTTCTCCCATTGATAACATAAACGGAAACAACTTTACACTTTCGACGATGCCTAAAGCTGCTAACATATTGACATCACTGGGTTCAAAAACAATTTCATCCATAGCTGGTCAAAATCATAATTTCGGGATGGTAACTTGTGTAGTTGCACTCCAATAGATTGGTTTGCTTGAGCCAACCACTCCAAAATAACACCCAACGCTGCAATCAAGATAAGTTCCAACATCATAGAAGTCATATGTATAGGTTGTATTATATATACTTTGTTCTGGAACTAGTGCTGTCGTTGAAAATGGGCAGCTTCGTTCGATGTTATCGGAATAGCTCGTGTAGTAATCCGTTCCTGAAACATTTTTTATTAAATCCGGGCCAATACCGACGGTAGTTCCACTCATATAAAAGCCCAATCCATTGGCCTTTGTATAAAGAACTCTCCATGTTCCATCAATATACGATACAACTCTTGAGCCGTCTGTATTAGAAACAGGAATGCGCATTGGAACCTCGGCCAAAACATAAAATCCGAGATTCTCTTGTTCTTGCACAGAAAGATTGAGAAGTTCTTCTATCGAATAATCATCGATCTTTCTCTTATTTCCAGTTGCAAATGCTGGCTGAATGGTCAGGAGAAATAAAACCGTGACCAATAGAATGGAAATCAGCCGTTTGATTTTGTTAGTCATAGTATACTTCCTCCTAATTTATTTTTTTCTTCACTCAATACACTAAAGCTCCATTGGAATCACCTTCATTAAATTTTCCCCTTCAGGTGTATACTCCTCGGCAAATAAATGTGAACCATACAAATGCTGAAACTACTAGAATACTGTTGGAATAGAAAATATTGTGACCTTACACTGCTTTGGGTGATTACTTTGCTTTCCTTCATTGAATAGCTAGAACAACAGCTACTATCAAGAACAAAGTTGAAAGCCCAAGCTGAACCCATGCAATTTTTTCGTTTTCGGCATTGTTACAGCCTTTGGAGGATACTGCCACTTGGATATAATGCACTGCTACGATTCCATATGAGAAAAACAAAGAAGCCCAAGCATAAGGTACTGCGCTTTTATCTGTCAATCGGACAAGATTACTAGTCCATACTGAAATGCAGCCCCAAAGAGCAAAAGGAGCAATAAGAAAAAAGTTGCTTTTGCCTTTTTTCATTCTTAGCCTCCCACAGCTTGATGGTACGATTTTGTAGTATCCATAAGGTGTCCACCGGAATCATACGAATACAAAATATCATGATAGCAATGGGTAATGTCTATCATATGAGTTTAGTTGCGATCAAGCGATTCAGGGACATCCGGCTGATACGCTGTAAAGCAGCAGGTGCTATTCACACTTAAGACTGCAATCGCCATTGCAAAAGCACATGTAATTTTACTCAGGAAAAAAATCAGTTTTTGTGAATTCTGTTTCATATTGTCCTCCACATTACATAGAATACGTTACATCGACTTCATTGTTTGTTCCGCGAGGAGTTCCCTTCAGCCAGCAAGTATGAGAAGCAATACCATTATAAGCGTTACTGGTAAAGGTGAGTTTTGCCGAACTGGAGTTATACGTCAAACTTGCATCACTATATGTGGAACCCAAAGTTGTAATCGAATAGTCCCATGCATTTGTGACTTTGTTATTCGTCACTGTCATATAAAAATATGCATGAATCACCACTCCCTTATACGAAACCTTCCAAGAATTCGACGATTTCGCTACACGAGAAATTGAATTGTCCACTGACTCGATAGTAATAGTTGCTGGATCACCATTACTGTCAACTACCGCAATTGTGAGCTTCTCGTTTGCCTTCAGTTGATCGAGATTGCTAAAAGTAACAACGTTGTTCTTAACGGTAGCTTTCGGTGAATTCGATTCAGCGAAGGCAGACTGAACGCCAAACGACATTACAACCGCAATAAAAAGCAGACTCGCCGTAAGTTTTTTGATAAATTTTCTTGTACTAATGATCACATTTTCCTTTCCTTATTTTGATTTGATTGCTTTTACGACTAAATAAATGACCAGTATGCCGATGCAGAGCGAAATAATTGTCAATGCCTCTGCCGTTGCATTAAGGCAAGCACCAATAAAATAAACCAATACCAAAAATGCAACAAAAGCGATAAGAAGCAGCACCCATTTGTTTTTTTTCATGTTATCACCTCCCTATCTACAAAAGTTGGCATTAAATTTTTGTTGAACCAAAGGAATTGTTGAGAATACAATCAATACCCATTTGGAGAGATAGTAGCAAACTACATGACGTGTATACGGAAGCACATTAAAAATGGCAAGCAGGAAATCTATTGACGAAAGAACAGATGCGACCATCTTGTAACTTGACCGCTTCTTTTCACTTAAAGGCTTATTCTTTGCTTCGATAGGTGAGAGAAAGATAGAGATGCCCAAAAGAGCTACTGTTGTCAGGATACGGAAAAGGTGATTTGCTGCGATTGCCTTACTTAGCAAAATGCAGATAAGTGCCAGTCCGGAGAATGCCAAATAGCATCTGGTGTGCGATGTTGCATGGTATCCGCCAATGTAGATTCGCTGTGGGATAAACCCAATCAAAAATGAAAGTGCGTACCGCACATCACCACACACAACAGCGATTAAAACAACAAGCAGAACGCTCACAACAGATGATATGAGCAACTCGTACCCATAGACATACGCATCCGCCTTTGCTTCATCTATCACTTTTTGCTCGCAGAAAAGACGGACTGATTTTTGAGACAGCGTGCGTTCCCACATTGCAGTTGCGCCACCTTATCTTCTGATTTTTGCTTCACTGTATCATAAATTTCAGCAAAATCAAGAGGTTTGGCAAAACTGGTCGTTCTGGTGACAAAAGTGGTAGGTCAGGCTACTTGTAAGGAGCCTTTGCACAGTCTATAATAGTAGCAGGACATTATTTTGTGGAGGTTGTCGAAATGCTGAAGTACCACGTTGCAGTCTGCGATGATGAGAAATCAGACCTTGATGGCATTGTTCAAAGCGTCCAGCAGTACGATGTGCAAGGCTGCTTTGACATTGAAACTTACATGGATGGAAACGAACTTCTGAGCGAATTGCAAATGCAGAAGAAATCCTTTGATCTGCTTCTTCTCGATATCGAGATGCCATCCAACGGTTTTCAGCTGGCGCAGTCTTTGATTCAGATGGAGAAGCATCCTTTGGTGGTATTTGTCACGAAGCGGCATGAGTACGCTGTGCAGGGATATGGCATTGCATTCCGCTACCTTGTCAAACCTTTGGATCAGACGCTGTTCGCTGCGGCAATGGATGCCGTCCTTCAGGAACTGAACTCCAAACATTTCACGATCGAATACGATGGTGTTACCATGTCCTTGGAAACATCGGACATTTACTTTCTGGAAAGCCACGGACATAAAGTTCTGATTCACTGCAAGGAGCAAGACCTTACATTGCGAATGAGCATTCCTGAAGCCTTGGAGCAGCTTCCCAAACGGTGCTTTGTGTCACCACACAAAAGTTATCTCGTCAACATGGAACACATTGTTTACGCTACGGGAACCGCTGTTTTTCTTTCCAGCGGACATCAGCTGCCGATCAGCAGGAGGAAGCGTCAGGAGTTCAATCAGATCTTCAACGCTTATTTGGGAAGATGATGCTTTATTATTTCGTTGAGTTTGCAGGGAGCTTTGCCAACATTGCCCTGTTGCTGCTTTTTATCGGTCGGCTGTTTCCCAAAAAGGAGCCCGTCTCAAGGTGGTTCTATGCCTATGTTGCACTCTTGATTGCTGGGCAGTGTGCTTTGAGTTTATTCCCGGATTGGGTGACGCAGCGCACGATCTATCTTTTAGTTGGCGGATTTTTCCTTGCATTGCTGTTCTATGAGGTTCGACCGTGGCAGGCGGTTTTTGCAAGCGGAGCTTTCTTCACACTGATTGCTTTGGTGGAAGTGCTTGCAATGCTTCTGATTGGGCTGCGTATCCCGGATACCGACATTCTAATGCAGGCTGGGGCAGCACGGTTGGTCTATGTTGTTTTTTCAAACCTGATTCAAATTCCACTCGTAGTCCTGATCTCACATTTTTTCAGCCGAAAAGGAAATGCTCTGCGTATCCTATGGCTGCTGCCGATCATTGCGATTCAAATCGCAAGTATTGCTGTCTGTTATGTGGCACAGTATCATGCTGCGGATGAGTATTTCCCGGATTATATGGTCGGTCTTATGGCGGTGCTTCTCCTTATAAACATCCTGATCGTGTTCTATGTGGAAGCTCTCCGGGAAAATGAACTGGAAAAATTCAAAGTTAAGTTCAACGAACAGCAGTACAATCTTCAAATGGAATACTACCAGCAGCTCAAAGAACGCCAGGAAGAAGTCCGTTCTCTGCGGCATGATGTGAAGAAATACATCCTGGCGATGCAGGCAGTTGCAGAACACGGTGATACCGAAGAACTTCACAAGATTGCGCAGGCTGCCACGGATGTTTTCGAGCGTTCCACAAATATTTCTGCGGTCGGAAATTCTGTTGTTGATGCTCTTTTGAATTATTACTTACGAATTGCGGAAAGGAATAACATCAACGTCAAACTGGATGTGACGATTCCTGAAGTCCTGACGATCTCATCGTTGTCTTTGAGCATCATTATCGGAAACACATTTGACAATGCCATCGAAGCCTGTTGCGACCTGCCAGCGGAACAGAGAATCATTCATCTACAGCTGCGCAAGCAGTATCGAAGCCTCTTCTATCGGCTGGAAAACCCATACAGTGATACTTCTCGCGGAATCCGCATCGGAGAGTATCACGGTTACGGACTAAAAAATATAAATCGTATCGTTCAGGAGAACCATGGTGACTTCTATACGAAAAAGAAAGACGGTGTGTTTACCGTCCAAGTCCGCCTGAACTGCGAAAATTAAAACATTCTCCTAAAACATTGCTTTGCTTTTGCTTGTACTTTGTGTGTTTCATTCATCTGATGTATTCATTATCCTGAAGTGTTGACACACATCAATACTTATGTTATCATTCCCAACAAATCCACAGCGATTTCTGTAAAGAAACGATTCTGTGCGGTTTTATTTCCTGCGAAGATTTACCGCCCCGCAACACACCCGATCATTTTGCCGTCTGTTTCACCCGACAAAATCCTTCGCCTGTACTGCGTGGGCGGTATTTTCTTTTTGGGGAAGCCGTACCTTGAGAATTTCATGAGCCGTCCGAGCGTGATACCGGCTTTTCGGCCAACGCCGCTGCAAAACAGGGGCAGGAACTTCGTTCGGAGCAAACGGCGATCAACATACACGAGCAGCGGAACTCTCTACTTATTTTTGCGTCTTAACAATTCGGAAACAACTTTCGGAAATGCGTTTTGAGCGCAGCGGTGGAGAGCAAGAACCGTCCCGTGGACACAAATTTTCAATTCTTGAAAATTCTGTGTTCCTCCGGGACTACACTTCTGCAACGCTCGTGCGTTTCCGAAGTGCTTCTTGTTGGGGCGTGCCTGCCCCAAACCCTGCCGAGTAACAATAAAGTTCATAATTGTTCCATGGACTGAGTATAACACATCCTTCGACGATACACTACTCCTCTTTTTGCAAAAATCCAATTATCTTCGGTGACCTGTCGTGAGATGCAATTATTTCATGTCGTTTCACCAATCACTTGACTTGGTTTGAAAAAACACAGAGCATATGATACAATAGAATAAATAATGTTGTCTACCGAGAAAGGAAGTGTCTTTCCATGAAAAAAATCCATAAGTTCTTTTCTAAAGATTTGCTCCATATTCTTGGTGCTGTTGGGATTTTTGTTGCTTTTCTGATTTCTATCGCCTATAAGCAAGTTGGAATCGGGGCACTCATAGCTGCGTGGCTTATTGCTATGGCAATTATCGGGGTAGCATGGATTACAGACATCCGCAAAGCAGACCTGCTGAAAAACGGAAAGATTGTTTCCGGAAAAGTTAATGCAGTAAAAAGGGTTCACATAAAATTCCACATGAGTACCTATCACCTTGCTGATGAAGATGTAATTTATCCTTGGGTGATTCGGTACCAATACAAGATTGGAAAAGACACTTATTATGGACAGTCCCATTGGTTTTGGTTCAAGCCTCTCGTGAGCAAGGGAACACCTATAAAAGTGACTATTGACCCTCAAAACCCAGAAAGAAGCATTGTTGCTGCATGGGAAAGTTAATAGGTTGTTTCTTTCCTCTATGATGACGGAAATTTCAAAGGAGCGTAATCTCCTTTGGCACACGACTTTGGAACAAAGTCTAGTGTGTTACACCTCGATAAAGGTGTGCCGCTCCCAGACACAAAAAGTCCCATGGCCAACACCTCGGCGGTGTGGTCATGGGACTTAATGCTTTTTAGGCCTAGCGGAGTGAACAGTAACCAATCCTGACATCCAGTTGCCGTGTCATTTGTTGAATACTGTTTTACGAACAGTCTGCGGACGTGAAAACCCACCATTATATCATCAGCTTTGACCCCAGAGATGCAGCCGACAACGGCTTGACCATGGAAAAGGCACAGGCACTTGGCCTGAAATTCTGCGAAGAAAACTTCCCCGGTCACCCTGCCATCGTCTGCACTCACCCGGATGGGCACAACCATTCGGGAAACATCCATGTCCACATCGTGATCGGCAGCGTCCGAATGCGCGAGGTGGAACGCAAGCCCTATATGCAGAAGCCCCGTGACTGGCTAGAGGGCATGAAGCACTCCAGCACTGCCCAGACCATGCGGCATCTCCGTGTCGAGGTCATGGAGCTGTGTGAGGGTGCCGGACTGTACCAGATTGACCTGCTCAACGGCTCGAAAGAGCGCGTGAGCGAAGCGGAGTATTGGGCGCGCAGGCGTGGTCAGTTGAAACTTGACCGTGAAAACGTAGCCCTCACTGCAGCCGGACAGCCGCCCAAGCAGAAGAAGTTTGAAACCGTAAAGGACATCTTGCGGAGACAGATTTCGTCTGTATTGTACCGTGCTACCAGCTTTGAAGATTTTTCTGATAGGCTTATGCAACAGTATGGCATCACGGTCAAGAAAAGCCGTGGGCGGCTCAGCTACCTGCCAGCCGGAAGAAAGAAGTTTATCCGGGCGCACAGCCTCGGTGACAAGTTTGAGAAAGAACTCGTGCTTGCCACCTTGAAAGAAA